>LFCU01000023.1 GCA_001044195.1 Candidatus Achromatium palustre | reverse complement strand
AAAATTGTGATCTTTATCAAAAAAGGCGGGATCGCTTCGCTCTCCCGCCCTACAGAACTACCCATCCTACATGAAACTGATAGCTGGTAAGCACAAAGTGTGGAAACGATTCAAAAGTTATGGTGGCGCACTGTATATTATAAACTTTTTAGGGCTTTGGGTACAGTATTCTTAGGCGTTATCTTATACCAAGAATCTATTACGATTCCAGCTTCATCAATCAAAAATGAAGATCTTACAATACCCATATATTTTTTTCCATACATAGATTTTTCCTGCCAAACTCCATAATCTATTGCTACTTTATGATCTGGATCAGAAAGTAGTGGAAATCCAAGATTATACTTAGTATCAAATTGTTTTTGTATTTCGGGTGTATCCGGGCTAATTCCAAGTACAATGGTATTTTGGGCTAGAAAAATATTTTTGACTTGGCTAACCTCGCAGGATTGAGTTGTACAGCCAGGAGTATCTGCTTTGGGATAGAAATAAAGCAGTACTTTTTTGCCTTGTAATGCCGCAAGAGAGACTATATTCCCATTTTGATCGGATAATTCAAAATTAGGTGCAGAATCACCAAAAACAATAATATTCATAATGTTATAGAATAATATCCATAGTTAATTTATTGTTTATATATTAGCTATTTTAGATATTCAATGTTTAAACATAGCATGATAATTTTTAAATATTGAGTCTTATTATATCCAGCAACATTGACTTAATTCAAAATCACAAAATTTTCGTAATATTATAATTTCTTGAAAATAACTTATTGAAAAATAAAACACATAGCTATAGATCTATTTAATAATATTTAAGAGGTATAACTATTGGTTAAAAACTAATATTATAATAACCTAATTATTAGATTATAATACTTATCTTGTCATACTAGACAAATTTTTTGTGTTTCTAGTATATTTTTTTAAACGCAAGTCTAATACCAATAATAATGGAGTATTTAAACAATGGCCGATAATACTATTGAGGTCAATGGCAAAACTATTGAAGTAGATGGTAACGGGAACCTAATCAATGTTACAGATTGGGATGAAGATGTTGCTCGTGTCTTAGCCGCCGATGAAAATGTTGAGATGACTCAAGACCATTGGGATGTAGTCAAATATCTGCGTGAGCAGTACTTAGATGAAGGTGGTAATCAACCAATGGAGCGGATAATCCTAAAAGATATGGCAAAACGTTGGGGCAAAAAAGTCACCAGTAAGGATATGTATAAGCTATTTCCTAAAGCCCCCAGCAAACAGGGTAATCGCATTGCTGGATTGCCTTATGTATCGCGTAAGGGTGGTTATTAAGGCCATACTCATTAACATAAGTATTGTTTTCATGTGTTGCATGGAAATGAACTTTAGGTATTCTTCTTAATAAAAGAGGCAGGTGATCCCTCTCCTCTCCTAACTACAGGTTTAAACAATTAAGGATGGGGGAGGAATTACCTGATTTTTATGAAACATTATCCCACCATATTATTGCTAGTTTCTTTGTTTATTGGACTATTTAATACAGGCCAAGCCACCCAAAAACGTTACGCATTAATAATTGGAAATGCAGCCTACAAAAATGCTCCCTTAGCCAATCCAACTAATGATGCTATAGATATGACCAAGGCTTTACAAAAATATGGTTTCAAGACTACTAGATTACTCAATGCCAGCAAACGGGATATGGAAGTAGCCATTGAAAAATTTACCAGAATGTTAGGTAGTGGCGATAAGGTTATAGGATTATTTTATTATGCAGGTCATGGTATCGAGATTGATGGCCAAAATTATTTAATACCTGTGGATGCCACTATTACTACTGAAGTAGATGCTAAATATGATTCTGTCAATGCTGGGAGAGTCTTAGATGGTATGACCAAAGCTAATAATGGTTTAAATTTAGTAGTCTTGGATGCCTGTCGCAATAATCCTTTTAAACGCGGCTGGCGCAGTAGCACAACTGGATTGGCGGAGATGCGACCAGCTTCGGGGACTTTGGTATTTTATGCAACCGAACCTAGAAAAGTAGCAGCAGATGGTACCGAACGTAATGGTTTATTTACTAAGCATTTATTAAAAATTATTGATACACCAGGGCTGGAAGTTAAAGATGCTTTTCAACAGGTAGCATTGGGTGTTAGAGCGGAAACTGGGGGACGGCAGATCCCTTGGTCTGAGGGTATGATTTTTGGGAGATTTTATTTTGCGCAATCCACATCCCAACATTTGGCAACAGCTCCTGCTACTGGTATGCAATCTAAAGCTGCGCCTAAATCTAATAAATCCAATAATTCTACTATCGCTCCTAAAGATGGTATAGATCCTATAGATCCTAAAGTTGCAAATACAAGAAATATGGCTCCAGAAACTAGTCTATGGCTTATGATGCAAAATTGTGGTACTTCGGCTTGTTTACAGGCTTATTTAGATGCGTATCCTAAGGGGCGATTTGCATCTGCTGCTCGTGCTTTGCTTGCTGCTAATACATCTAAAATAGTGCCAACCACGAATAATCGTAAGATGGAACAATCCTCAATTTCCAACTCAGTATCTATTCATAACAATATAAGTTCACTCGATACAGGTTCATCTCACAATACAGCACCTTTACAAAATACGCAATCTCAAATCACACAGTACTTACATAAGGCTCAAACCCATTTAAAGGCAGGAAGATTAAGATTAGCACGTCTCATGTTAGAACAAGCCGAAGAGATCAATCCAGATCATCCTGAAGTCATAAAAATGTGGCACAAATTGCGCACCGAAGCAGAAAAACGCCCATTTATTCCTGGTTCGCGTTTACGTAGGTTTCGTCGTTTTCACCCTGATAGTTTATTAGACTGATTTATCAGATACGCCTACAAGTTGTAGGAACCACATAAATTTGTAGGGTGGGCATTGCCCACGCGAAGCTATTGATAACAATATTTTACACACCTTTTGCTTTATGGTGCGCTATTGCGCACTATAGGATCTAAAAAATTAGAATTACTATGTTGTATTCTTAAATTGGCAATTATCTAGGAAGAGGGAACTGTTTTTTATGAATCAAGATAATCTAAAACGCATAGCAGCACAAACCGCTTTAGAATATATAGATGGTGGGTTGATTGGTGTAGGTACAGGTTCTACTGTAAATCATTTTATTGATCTGTTGGCTGGTATAAAACACAAAATTGATGGTGCAGTTTCTAGCTCTAAAGCCAGCACTGCTTTATTGCAATCTCATGGTATAGAGGTATTAGAACTCAATAGTGCTGGTGAACTAGCTATTTATGTAGATGGTGCTGATGAGTCAAATCATTATTTACAACTCATTAAGGGTGGTGGTGGCGCATTAACTCGTGAAAAAATTATTGCAGCAGCTAGTAAGAGGTTTGTATGTATTGCGGATGCTAGTAAACTAGTACAAGTCTTGGGTAAGTTTCCTTTGCCTGTAGAAGTAATTCCTATGGCTCGAAGTATGGTAGCGCGTCATTTAGTTAAGCTTGGTGGTACTCCTATCTGGCGTGAAGGTGTGATAACTGATAATGGTAATCAAATCTTAGATGTGCATAATTTGGAGCTTAGTCAGCCTATTGCATTAGAACGGACTATAAATGATATTCCAGGAGTGGTAACGGTTGGTTTGTTTGCTTTACGTTCTGCTGATATTTTGATATTAGGCACAGAAGATGGTGCTAAAACTATATATGCTGAGACTATAGAGGTTGATCCGTAAATTTTTGTATATTGGGTTGATGGCCTTATTCTCAACCCAACATTATCTATATAATTAACGCTGCTACTAAAACTGGATAGTCTAGTTAATCTTGAAATTCAAAGTTTAAAAACTAATAATCGAATGGGCACTGGTTCAGTTTAACTCATCAACTAACATTATGTTATTTAAAAACAATTTTTATTAGACATTATCCGAAACCAGTCATTCCTGCGAAAGCAGGAATCTATATCTTAACAATCATCTTATGTTTGCTAGGATGGTAGAGGGTTTCGGATAATGTCTATTATGCTATCCTCTAAAACTCGATGTTTAAAAGTTAGAAAATGTTTATATAATACAATTGAAATTTATAATACTGGATACCTGCTTTCGCAGGAATGACGACTTGATGAAAAATCTGCTGTCCGTTGAATGACC
>LFCU01000022.1 GCA_001044195.1 Candidatus Achromatium palustre | reverse complement strand
TCTGAATCGAAACACCTAGCATTTTAGCGGCTTTGCCTACTTTGATCATGTTCATAGTAGGAGATAATATATGATAGTATACGAAAAGTCAAGAACTGTTTTAGCCCAACCTAATCTACCACTGCTATTTACGTACCTGAAAGGAAGAGACATTATTCGAAACCTCAATTTTTTCGCCTTCTGATTTTACCGCTTTCTGTAGGCATATAAATATTTGATAGATTTTGCGATTACGCTAAGGCTAATCGCACCTACATAAAATCATGAACCACAGTATATTTAAAAAAAATGGTAAATATATACTATCAAGAGACGCAAAATATTGCGTCTCTACTTATACGTAGGATAGTACTACCCACAGAAAGCGGTAGAATCAGAGAAACAAATTTAGATATCCAGATTTAACACATCCAAGGCATTAGATTCAATAAATTGTCGTCTGGGTTCAACTTGATCTCCCATTAATGTGGTAAAGACTTCATCCGCAGCTACCGCATCTTCAATATTGACTTTTAAGAGTCTGCGGGCATCACGATTCATCGTGGTCTCCCATAGTTGATCTGGATTCATCTCGCCTAGTCCTTTATAGCGTTGAATATGCTGGCCTTTCTTAGCATCAGCCAGTAGCCATTGCACCATTTCTATGACCGAACTAACAGCACGGCGTTGCTCGCCTTTAATAATGTATGCATCTGTGTCTAGGAGTTTGTTAAAGTGCTTCCCAATAGCGGTAAGACGCTGATAATCAGTGCCTACAAAAAATTCTGGGGTCAATAAAATATCCTGACTTAAGCCATGATGTTGTTTGGATATTTGGATGCCAACTTTGTCATTTTGGAAAAGCGCACTGGCTACGGAAAATTGTATCCCGGTTGCACTATTATTTTTAATATTATCCTGAAGTCCGAACTGTAAAGCTTTTATCCAATCTTGCAATTCTCTACTACCTGGATAGGTGGCATTGCTTAGATCCAGCTTTGGCAAGTACATCAGGGTTTGCAAGATCTTTAGATCATAACGCCGCGTTAAACGAGTCATGATGGTATGAGCTGTAAAATACTCATTTAATATATCTTCTAAAGCTGATTCCGATATGGGAGGAGCAGCAGAGTTTACGTGTAAACTGACTCCTTCTATAGCAGAATGTAGTAGATAAGCATTTAGCTCGGTATCATCCTTTAGATACTGCTCTTGCTTGCCACGTTTAATCTTGTATAACGGCGGTTGGGCAATGTAAATATGGCCGCGTTCTATTAGCTCACGCATCTGGCGATAAAAAAAAGTTAATAATAGAGTGCGGATATGTGCCCCATCTACATCCGCATCGGTCATTATAATGATGCGATGATATCTAAGTTTATCAGGATTAAACTCTTCACGCCCTATGCCACAGCCTAAAGCCGTGATTAGAGTCCCTACCTCTAGGGAAGATAGCATTTTATCAAACCGGGCCTTTTCAACATTTAGGATCTTGCCCTTGAGCGGTAAGATAGCCTGATAACGCCTATCTCGTCCTTGTTTGGCTGATCCACCAGCTGAATCGCCCTCTACTAGATATAATTCAGATTGGCCTGGGTCTTTTTCTTGACAATCAGCTAATTTTCCTGGGAGACCTGCTACATCTAAAATACCTTTGCGCCGCGTCATATCGCGAGCTTTACGTGCCGCCTCTCTAGCCCGAGCTGCTTCTATTATTTTAGCCGCTATAGTTTTAGCCTCTTGCGGATTCTCTTCCAAAAACTCAGTCAGAGATTCGGAAACTACCGCCTCTACAGTGCCTTTTACTTCTGAAGAGACTAGTTTATCCTTGGTTTGGGAAGAGAATTTAGGATCATGCAATTTAACAGATAAGATCGCAGTTAGACCTTCACGCGCATCATCACCAGCCGTGGCTACCTTATCCTTTTTAGCCAAACCTTCACGTTCAATATACTGATTAAAAGTACGGGTTAATCCAGCTCGAAAGCCTGCTAAATGGGTTCCGCCATCTTTTTGAGGGATATTATTCGTATAACAAAATACCGTTTCTTGATATGAATCGTTCCATTGCATTGCTAATTCGACTCCCATGTCATTGCGCTCTACTTTGATATATACTACTTGGGAATGGATGGCATTTTTCATCCGATTCAAATGTTCTACAAAGGCTTTAATACCGCCTTGAAACTCAAACGCATCGACCCGCTCGGTTTGCTCTTCGGTAAGCTGAATGCGAACTCCAGAATTCAGAAACGAGAGTTCCCTCAAGCGTTTGGCTAAAATATCATAATGAAACTGAATATTAGAAAAGATGGTAGCACTAGGTTTGAAATGGATATCTGTGCCAGTTTTATCCGTATCGGCAATGATTTTAAGCTCATACTGAGGAACGCCCAGCTTATATTCTTGTTGATAAATATGGCCATCACGATGGATCTTAAGCGTAAGAAATTCGGACAGGGCATTTACAACCGAAACTCCAACTCCATGCAGACCACCTGAAACCTTATAGGAATCTTCATCAAATTTACCACCAGCATGTAATATGGTCATAATCACTTCGGCAGCAGATTTTTGTTCGTCTTCATGGATATCCACTGGAATGCCACGCCCATTATCAGTTACTCTAATAGAATTATCAGCGTAAATAAATACATTAATAATGCTACAGTAGCCTTCTAGGACTTCATCTATTGAATTATCAACAACTTCAAATACCATATGATGCAATCCAGTACCATCATCTGTGTCTCCAATATACATGCCAGGACGTTTACGAACCGCATCTAAACCTTTGAGTACTTTAATATTAGTTGATGTATAAGTCATAACATTGTCCTGTATTTATTATTCCCAGATTCCAAGCTATTGATAAATTTAAACCATTTATTATCGCATAAAAATAAACTAAATTCAAGGATTTAAACCTAAAATTATAAATAAAATTATAAAATAAAGTTGCTTGTTATTTATTAATCCAGTATATTGAATTTTAATTATAAAGATTTCTTGGCGACAACTATCCTATGGCTGATAATATAAATACCCAGCCACCGGAGGATACTCACGCTTCAGTTAATCTATCAGTGCATGAAAGTTATGATCCCATGGATCAATCACCTTATGCTCTGGATAGATTATCCCATGCGTTTGAAACTAGTGCCCGGCGGTGGGAGCTTATCGTATATCCATCTATGTTTGCTTTTATTATATTAGCAGCTTATGGATTCTATTTAGTATTTAGCCTTGCCAAGGATATGCATTACTTAACTATTAGTGTGGATTCTAATATGACACTGATGTCAAGCAATATGCAGGCAATGGCAGATCATATTGGGCAATTAACGCATAATGTGAGAGCTATGACGGTGCAGGTGGAGTCCATGGCGGTGCAAGTGGAGTCCATGGCGGAAAATGTAAAAACATTAGAACCTATGTTAGCTAGTATTAAGAATATGGATCAGTCTATGCAGTCAATGACGATGGCCATTAATAATATTCGTAATGATGTAGGGTCTATGAACCACCATATAGGGCAGGGTATGGGACGACCTATGTCGTTTTTTAATTCCTTTATGCCTTGGTAAGATATAGTGCATAAAAATAATAATAAATATCTACATGTTGATACGATATGTACATACTACCAATCTCAAAATATACGATTTATGGCATCCTTCATTTGCTTCCAAAATACTTTACACGGATTGTTCCCACGCTTTGCGTGGGAACGATAAAAGTGTAAACTGGAAAATAAAGGATGCCCGATTTATTCTAAAATATCTAAATTTGTGTTGATGTCTGGTATATATTGCACAATCAATGTTTGAAAATAATGTGCATTATTTTTCTAATTTAGTTTTAATGAACACACTTGGGGTGGTTAGCCTTCTACATCAAAAAATGGACTCAAGTTCGTTGTTACTTGAGAACTCAGGTATTTAAGTAACCCTAAGCCTTGTCCTTCCTTCGAGAAATCAGCGAGGGATAATAGGTTGATCATTCCCATGTTCGGATTTATTAATATGTGTATACATGTTGATACTTTATAACAGAATTTTTATCTACTGCTAACCAATAGGAAATGGTTCAGTCTAATTCATCGAATAACATTATGTTATTTAAATAAAAATTATCTTATGCTGTTTTTTTGAATCATCAGCACCTCTTTCCAAGAAAACCCTCTTTCCAAAATGCCAATATCAACTGCTGGTACCCTCTTTGTTGTATGCTGTACTTTAATAAAATTATAATAAAATTATGAATAATCCATTAGGGCGATGCTTTGTAATCCCTTGTTTTTGATTTGTACTTTGAGTCCTTCACGCAGTACTTTTGGTGGCCTTCCGCAAGCACCAGTTTTCACAACTTCATTACAAATCTCAAAAAATGTGTTACTATAACGCCGCTCACCATCTAAAATAGTGTAGTATAATAAAATACTTAAGTCAAGACATTATACTGAACCAGTCCCGCTGTATCTTTTGCCCACGAAGATCACTTAAGAGTATAGCATAAATATAAGTTTTTTATAATATTATAGATAAGTTAATTAAAAAATTTAGCTTGATTTTTGATTGCAAATCATGTTAAATAACTTTTACGGCCAAATAACAGTTCTAAAACTATAATAACTATGCTAAAAATTGGCCGTAAATAAAATTTGCAAAATTATTTTTTAAAGAGGACTGAAGATACTATGAATATCAGTGGGATGCTGTACGGCTCCAAACTGTTAGATATAGTCGAGTTTCCGCGTACTGAAGTCTTAGGGCCGGAATCTAGCAATCAACAGATTAAAGAACTCATCGCCCGTCACGGTGAAGTATTTATCAAGCCTATATTTCTAGGCGGCATTGGCAAAAAGGGCAAAGCTGGTCTAGTAGGTCGTGCTAAAGACCTTAAGACCGCCCTTAAAGAAAAGGAACGTCTATATTTTGTAGAACACAAAGTTGGTAATAACATCGCCAAAGCTAATGGCGTAACCTTTGAAGCAGCAATTCCAGCAGAGCATGAAATTTACTTATCCTTAACTGACTCTACTCGTTATCGTGCCCCTACCATGATGATGACTCATGTCGGCGGCGTAGATATTGAAGCTTTGCCCAAGGATCAGATCGCTGAAATTCCATTTGATCCCACAACTGGACTTAAGTCCTTTGTTATCACCAATGCCTTAGCGGATCTAAAAGCTCCACGTGAAATTATTTCCCCATTAGCCCAAAATCTGCCAAAACTTTGGGACCTATTCCATCACTATGGCATGACCACTTTAGAATTAAATCCAATCCGTATGAGTCAAGTCAAGCCTGGCTCTCTTACCCCATTAGCCTGCGACTTTAAATGTGGCTTTGATCGTGATGATCCTAGAGTACGTCGTCTAAATCTGCCTAGCGACCTATTTGCCGTAGACTATTCAGACTTTGAACAAGAGATCAATCAGCTTCGGACTTATCAGGGCCAATCTGATGTTTCAGTGATTAATCCTAATGGAACTATCCTGGCTCCTACCTTTGGTGGTGGTGCTAACTCTTTGGTTACAGAATTTCTAGGGGATGATGCCATCATCTCTTCAGACTTTGGCGGCAATCCACCATATCAAAAGATGCGGGAAGTTATGCGGATTTGTCTGAAACATTGGCTAAAACAGACTAATGTCTTGTTTATTATTGGCGGCAAGGCTAATAATACTGACATATTTGTGACCTTTAGAGCTATGGCGGATGCCTTGCGTGAATATTTTAGCAATCATGGCCCGGTGCCTATCTATGTAGTTATTGGACGTGGTGGTCCCAATCTATCTCGAGGTCTCTTGACCTTTAAGGATGTATTAGAGCAATTAGGTCTTCCATATCGGATCTTTGCCTTTGATTCTGCTATGACTGATGTAGTGCGCTATGCACAAGCTGCTGATAAGTGGATGAAAGCAGGTGGCAGAGAGATGCTGGCGAAACAATTAGGCATAGCAGCTTAAGGAAACTAACTAGGAGATCCCAAATGGACAATGACCAAGACGTAAAGTTAAGCACCAATATTCGTTCCCTAGCTGAATTAGCCACTCCAACAGACCGTGTATGTGTCCTAAACATCCTAGGCAATGAATCCCGCACTGTTACCCCCATAAGCCATAGCTATTCTGGTGGCAATGTAGTATTTGGTACTGCACCCGGTAAACAAGGCAAAGTCCTAGAAACTCCGCTTGGCAATGTACCAGTATACGACAATGTACGCGAAGGCTTAGACGCAGGCCATGCCTTTAACGTTGGTGTAGTATATTTACCCCCATCCGCTGTACGCGATGGTGTAATTGAATTAGTTCGAGTCAACCCTGAATGTAAAAAGATCATTATCTTAACAGAAAAGGTTCCAGTACATGACTCCAGAATTATCCGGTCCCGGGCCAGATTACGCAAGGTAGATGTCTTTGGAGCTAACTGTTTAGGTATTGCCGATGCCTGGAATCATATCCGTATCGGTGGTGCTCTAGGTGGCGATAAGCCTGAGGAGACCTTAAAGAAGGGTTCGGTAGCCATCTACTCTAACTCTGGCAACTTTACTACCACTATAGCTAGTTACCTCATGGCCGCAGGTTGGGGAACTACTACCTCTATTTCTTCTGGTAAAGATGTATACATCCACTTTGCACCAGTCGAATTTACCTATGCCTTAGATAATGATGCCCGCTCTAAAGCCGCTGTCATGTATATAGAGCCAGGTGGTTATTACGAGCAGAACCTGAAGCTAAATAAACCATTAGTCGCCTGTGTCGTAGGGCGTTGGAAGAGTAAACTAACCCGTGCTGTAGGTCATGCTGGAGCTATGGGTGGCAGTGGAGACAATGCTGAAGCCAAAGAAAAATGGTTTCAAGATCTATTACAAGTAGATGGAATCTACACTCCAGAGAATCCAATCTGTACCACTCGTGGGGCCTTGGTTACCAATATTGCTCATATTCCAGAAGCTCTAACTGCAGTGATGAAACTCCATGGCGTAGAGCCAGACTTTGCACCCCAAGGCGATCTAACACTTAAGCCCTGGTTTGGCAATACCCAAGGTTTACCAGTTCCTCCAGAGCTAGATCTTCCCTTAGTTGATCCTATTCAACCTTATAAAGATCAAATTGCTGAACTTAGCAAGCAGGTAGGAGCTATCTTCCCACGGGAAGCTATGAAGGATCGTTCTGGCAGTTCACTCATGGATCCCAAAACTCAGGTTACCAAAGTAAGCGGAGTTTCAGTCCTAGATGCTGCTGGCTATCCCCTAGAATCTAACTATTGCCTAGCCTTACTGCACGAGCATAATGATGCTAACGATAATGCTCTGTTAAACACAGCCATTGCTTGCGACGTAAATCTACACGGAAATCCGCTGATAGATCTAGTAGATACAGTACGTGCTGCTGGTAACTCTCCAAATACCGTACTTTCAACCGCCTGTGCTGCCATTGGGCCTAACACTATAAATAATGCCCGCATTGCTGTGGATACTTTTATGGAGTTGTTTGGTCACAGTGGTTTAATGCAGGGTGATCATTCCGACTTTAATATTGCTAATATAGAGACCAGCCCCGAACAAATTAAGCATCTGGTAACAGATACTCCTGATCCTAAAGCAGAGGCTATGTTAGCTGGACTGGCAGCCCGAGGTGCTAAATCCGTATTTGTAGACTATCTTAAGAGTTTAGGTCAGCATCCTACAGCAGATGCAGTACTAGCAGCCATTACCACTAGCATAGCTTGGAATGCCCTCATGCGCAAAAAGATTACCCGCACCACAGCCCGTAATCTACCCTGGTATGCTCGCTTAATGTCCGTTATTATAGGTGCTGCTGTAGGATCAGATAAGCACCAAAAGGATAGTTTCTGCGGTGTAGCTAATATAGATCTTATTAACAAATGGTCAGCTACTGAGATTGCCTATCTAGCCCTATTAGGAGAGACTCCCACTCCAGAAAAACTCTTTCCCTTCCAAGTGCTATTAGGCTTAATCATCTCCAACGGCCCTGGTACTATTTCAGCTCAAGGAGCAAAAGGTGCCGTATCTGCTGATGGCCCAGAAACTCCAGAACGAGTCCAGATTAATAAAGCCATGATAGGTTTCATGACCCACACTGGTTACTCACACGGAGGCAATGGCTACGAAGGTATTCAATTCCTAATTGAACGCTTTGCCAATACGGATCTTCAAGATGCAGGCAAAGCTAACCACGGAATTGACTTGGCAACTATGAGTAAAGAATATGCCCTAGCCTTTGGTGCAGAAAAGAAAGCCCGTAAGAGTGTAGGTGATGCCGTGCGTAACATCCCAGGTATCAATCATCCTATCTTTAAAGGCCAGCTTGTAAACAAAGATCCACGCGAAGTATACCTATCTGAGCTGTTTGCTAAGCGTGGTGAGTTTAATATCTTCCACGCCTTCTATAGCTCTTTAGTCCAGGCCCTCTACGACAACGGCATCACAGCTAACGTCTTCTGCGTCAACATAGATGCAGTCATAGCAGCCTTGCTACTAAAACTCCTCTGGCCCCGCTATCGTTCTGGCGATTTTTCAGAAGCAGCCTTGGAATCAGCAGCCTTCACTGCCTTCCTGTTTGGACGCACAGTAGGCTGTGCTGGAGAAATTGACGACCATACTAACAGAGGCCGCAATATGGACACCCGTACCGCAGCCTCTAAATGTTCGTTTGTCTCCTAAGCTATTACTTATAGATAGCTAAAATCTAATCGGGCCACTACAAGGTGGCCCAATAAAGTAATACAGTCATTTCTACTAATTAAATATACAGATGGATATAGCTATTTCTGTAAATAAAGTACCAATTAGATTTACTTATGAAAGATGGTATCATATCACTGAAAATCATGATGATTTAGCAAGCTATTTTCATGAAATTTTAGATCTTATTGAAAATCCTGAGATTATCTGCTGTGGCAATAATAGTAGTTTTAAAGCCACAAAAATTTTTGGAAAAAAGAAATGGTTAGTTGTGGTATATAAAGAAATATCAAAAAATGATGGTGTTGTTATAACTGCATATTTTCTATCTACAAAACCCAAAGGAGAAGTTATATGGAAACGGCATTAGCCCAAGAAACAAATAATTTTATTACAAATTGCTTAATCATGGCAGACGATGTTATGAAGCTGCAAACTCATAAAACCTGTATCGATTATGATATAGAAGCAGATGTGTTGTATATGATTTTTCGTAAACCGCAAAGAGCAAATAATACTATTGAAATTAACGAAGATATATTATTAAGAAAAGATGGTAATGAAATTGTAGGCATAACAATTATGAATGCAAGTGCTAGAAAAAGCGCAGTAGGTGCGATTAGCACAGTAGGTGCGATTAGCGAAGCGTAATCGCACCTATGCACTAAAACCTAATCGGGCCACCACAAGGTGGCTCAATATCTATCTCATATATTTAAGTATTGGAGCATCATTAAACATGAAAGAATATTGGAAAGAAGTACTAATTGCAACATTTATTACGATAGTTGGAGCTGCCGTAACATGGATGCTTCAATCATCGCAAGAGGATAAATCACCTACAATTGTTGTGATCCCGCAATCACAGAAATCAACTAATACCACACCAATAACTAATCCTAACTCAGCTACACCTCCTAAAATACCAACTACATCTGGTTTAACTACCCAAACACAGGCTGAACAAGATAAACTTGCGAAATTAAGACAGCAACAAGAATTGGAACAACAACGTGCTAACTTAGCTAAGTTAAAGCAAGAACTAGAAGTTGAAGCGGAAAAATTGCGTAAGTTAAAACAACAACAAGAATTGGAACAACGACGTGCCAACTTAGCTAAATTAAAGCAAGAACAAGAAGCTGAAGCAGTAAGGTTGCAATTGGAACAGCAACGTGCCAATTTAGCCAAATTAAAGCAAGAAGCTGAAGCAGTAAGGTTGCGTGAATTAAAACAGCAACAAGAGTTAGAACAGCAACATAAATCAGAACAGATACGTTTAGCAAGCTTAAAACGTCGCCAACAAAGTAAAGCGTTTGAACCAGAGATGGTTACCATCCCGTCTGGCAGTATCATGGTACGCGATTATAGTCAACGCCCACCAGACCGCAGAATGAGAGTAAAGACATTTCAAATGAGCAAGTATGAGGTTACCAATGCTCAATATCGTGCCTTTCGTCCAAACCATGATAGTGGCAGTTATAAAGGTCAAAGCCTCAATGGTGATCAACAACCAGTGGTTAATATATATTGGGCGGATGCGCGTGACTATACCCTGTGGTTATTGTACAAAACAGGTAAGAAATATAGTTTACCTACAGGATTACAATGGGACTATACAGCACAACGGAAATATAAGAGCAATAGAAGTGTTAGCTATTATTGGGGCAGTGATCTCGATCAAGCCTGTCAGTATGATAATATACGCGACCTTACCTTTAAATATACTCTAGGTTCAGCTACTTCCACCATTTATACTTGTAACTATGGATATACAGTAACAGCCCCAGTAGGTCAATTTAAGCCCAATTCATTTGGAATATATGATCTTCTTGGCAATGTTGAAGAATATTTAAGCAATAAATTTAGGCATCCTTCATTTCCAGTTTACACTTTGAAGTATCATTCCCACGCTCTGTGTGGGAATGCAGTTGGTGACGCTTCGCGTCACAAAAATTTAAATTGTTCACTACTTTTCCGTCAAAGTGAAGGATGCC
>LFCU01000021.1 GCA_001044195.1 Candidatus Achromatium palustre | reverse complement strand
TAACAAATGAGAGTTACACTTCAAAAGCGAGTTTTATTGATGGTGATTGTTTGCCTAAGAAATACGAACCTAAAAAGACGCATTCCTTCAATGGCAAACGAGTCAAACGGGGCTTATACCGTTCACAAAATGGCATTACTATCAATGCCGATGCGAACGGTGCGTACAATATTTTAAGAAAAAGTAACCCTAAGTTTTCCTTTTCGGAATTAACCAAAAAGGTAGGCGAGGGGATATTGGATTGGTTACATCCTTATACACGTTTGAAGATCTGTTGATTTTTGGTTAGCAGTTCTACAAATTTCTATAAAATTGTGACCTCAAACCAAACAAACATTAGCGAACGAGTACTACGTTTCTTAAAACTTTTAGTAGAACTCTACCTCCAAGATGGCCAACCAATTGGTTCCAGAACCCTTGCCAAAAATTCAGGGCTTAATTTAAGTCCTGCAACCATTCGCAATGTTTTAGCTGATCTTGAAGACATGGGCTTAGTAGCAGTTCTACAAATTTCTATAAAATTGTGACCTCAAACCAAACAAACATTAGCGAACGAGTACTACGTTTCTTAAAACTTTTAGTAGAACTCTACCTCCAAGATGGCCAACCAATTGGTTCCAGAACCCTTGCCAAAAATTCAGGGCTTAATTTAAGTCCTGCAACCATTCGCAATGTTTTAGCTGATCTTGAAGACATGGGCTTAGTAGCAGTTCTACAAATTTCTATAAAATTGTGACCTCAAACCAAACAAACATTAGCGAACGAGCACTACGTTTCTTAAAACTTTTAGTAGAACTCTACCTCCAAGATGGCCAACCAATTGGTTCCAGAACCCTTGCCAAAAATTCAGGGCTTACTTTAAGTCCTGCAACCATTCGCAATGTTTTAGCTGATCTTGAAGACATGGGCTTAGTAGCATCCCCACACACATCAGCAGGCCGCATACCAACTATTAACGGTTATCGATTATTTCTAGATTGTTTAATTACTCTTAAACCTTTACAAGCACAAGAGATAGAGAATATTCGCGGTCAACTTGGCAATAGCGATGAACCTAACCACCTTATTCAGGCTACTTCACAACTTTTATCCGCTATCACTCATATGGCTGGAGTAGTACGCTTACCAAGACGTGAACGAGTCATATACCAACAAATAGAATTTTTACGCCTTTCAAAAGATCGTATCTTAGCAATTCTCGTAACTCAAAATGATGAAGTTCATAACAGAATAATTCATACCAAAATGGCTTATGAAGCTGCGGAACTGGAACAGGCTGCAAATTATCTAAATTCCAAATTCTTTGGGCACACTTTAGAATCGGTACGCATAGAATTACTACAAGAATTACAGAATACTCAAAACAACATGGATCAAATCATGGCACGGGCCTTAGAAATGGCTAACCAAGTAATAATTAGTAGTAGTAACGCTGATGATGATTATGCTATAGCAGGCCAAACTAATTTAATGGATTTTGACGAATTAGCCGATTTAGAACAACTTAAACAATTATTTCAGGTGTTTATTGAAAAACGCCAAATTCTTCATTTGCTTGATAAGTGTTTGGAAGCTGAAACTACACAAGTTTTTATCGGCGGCGAATCTGGTTCGCCAGTATTAAATGGTGTAAGTTTGGTCACAGCTCCTTATACCTTAGATAATCGAGTAGTTGGAGTGCTTGGAGTGATTGGGCCTACTCGTATGGCTTATGAACGTGTGATTCCAATTGTGGATGTTACAGCACGTATCTTGGGAACAGCATTAAACCAATATTATTAATTTTGTAACAATTCAGACTCGATCAAATTCGACAGGTATAAATCATATTACATAACGAAAAGGCAAAACCTTACCATTTCTTCCCGCTCAGGAAAAAGTTGATAGCCAAAATTGTAAAAAATTATTTACTCCTTATCGAATTTTTATGGGTTCATCCCGTATAAAACAAAATTTATATCACCCGGGCTTGTAATAAGTCATGCATATTTAATGCACCTATTAATTTTTGCTCCTGATTGACTACAAATAGTCCATTGATCTTTTTAATTTCCATAAGCTGCAACGCTTGGGCAGCCAAAGTTTGTGGTGTTGTAACCTGGCAATCCTTAGTCATTACCGTATCAACTATTAAGGTACGTATATCTAAATCCTTGTCTAAAGTTCGCCGCAGATCACCATCAGTATACACCCCTATGATTTGCTGTTTGTTATTAATAATCGCAGTCATCCCTAAACTTTTTTGAGACATTTCCAACAAAGCCATGCTTAAAGGTGTACCCTGCATAACTTTAGGAATGGCAGTACCTGTATGCATAATATCACTTACTCGTAATAGTAAACGCCGTCCTAAAGCCCCCGCAGGATGAGAACGCGCAAAGTCTTCCGCTGTAAATCCCCTACTCTCCAGTAAAGCAACCGCTAGAGCATCACCCATAGCTAATGCCGCTGTGGTACTAGCAGTTGGTGCTAATCCCAATGGACAGGCTTCTTTTTCTACACTTACATCTAAGGTTACATCGGCTTCTTTAGCTAAAGTAGACTGTAGATTACCAGTCATGGCAATCAATGGCACCCCTAATCTCCTAATCAGGGGCAAAATCATTAAGATCTCTTCAGTTTCACCAGAATTAGATAGTGCTAATACCACATCTTTAGAGATAATCATCCCTAAATCACCATGACTAGCTTCACCTGGATGTACAAAAAATGCTGGACTTCCGGTGCTAGCTAAGGTAGCAGCTATTTTGCTGCCTATATGCCCTGATTTGCCCATTCCTAGTACAACTATGCGGCCTTCACAAGCGAGTAGATAAGTGCAGGCTTGTACGAATACAGCGTTAATACTTTTCTCTAAGGCTGCAACTGCTTGGGCTTCAGTACGAATGACAGCTCGTCCTAAAGCCTTTAAACGCATTGATTCTTGAGATGTTGTTAAGGTCATAATAGAATTTGATGATTATCTTAAGGGTCTAGCGTAAGATTGGCATGAGTTAGCATTAGCCATTTAGTGCCATTACTTTTGAACGCAATCTGTACTTTAGTCCTATCGCCCCAACCTTCCAATGCTAAGATGAGACCTGAGCCAAACGTAGTATGTGTTACCTTATCTCCAACTTTAAATTTGCTTATCGCTTCAGATTGTGGCGTGGCTGTTTGAGGATGTTGAATTTGATTCAAAAATTGTGAAGGAATCGTAGGCGTTGCAGTACCATACATACGTCGCATTCTAGAATGAGTTAAGTATATTTGCTGCATAGCCCGTGTAATACCAACATAACAAAGGCGACGTTCTTCTTCCAATAGTTTCGGATCATGCATATTCATCTTATGAGGAAACAATCCTTCTTCCATGCCAGCTATAAACACATAGGGGAATTCTAAGCCTTTCGCTGCATGTAACGTCATAAGCTGCACAGTATCACCAGATTTATGGTTGGTTTCTCCCATTTCTAAAGCTGTATAAGCGATGAAACTCTCAAGCTCATCGGTTTCTTTTTCAGCAAATCGTTTTCCAACGTTTATTAGTTCATTAAGATTTTCTAAACGATCTGGACCGCTATTGTCTCTAAAATTTTTATAATATTGTGGCAAGTCAACAAGTCGAATTACAGTCTTGATTATATCATCTAATGCTAAACCTTTAGTCTCTGTTTGTAATTGTTTGATAAGTTGCACAAAAGTTTGCAAAGCTGGGCGGGAACTTTGCGCTACCATATCCCATATCGAGACTTTACGCTGGTAAGCTTGTCGTCGCAGCGTGTCTATAGTTCGAGAACCAACACCTCGCGGTGGAGTATTAGCAATGCGTTCCAAAGCTGTATCATCATTGGTATTGGCTATTAGACGTAAATATGCTAAAGTATCTTTAATTTCGACTCGATCAAAGAAGCGTAAACCACCATACACTCTGTATGGCAATTTAATAAGTCTTAAGGCTTCTTCAAACACTTGTGATTGTGCGGTAGTACGGTATAGGACAGCAGTTTCAGAAGGTGTATGGCCATTGGCAACAAAGCGCTGGATGCGTTCAGCGATAAAACGAGCTTCTTCGATTTCATTAAAGGCTCGGTACACTTCAACCGGCTTACCAGCTTCACTTTGAGTCCATAAGGTCTTTTTCAGGCGGGTATTATTGTAAGTAATGACGTTGTTTGCTGCTTCCAGGATATTGCCCGTGGAACGATAGTTTTGTTCAAGACGTATCAATAAGGTATCAGGACGATCCGTTTGCAAAGTTTGGAGGTTTTCGACTCTAGCACCGCGCCACCCATAAATAGCCTGATCATCATCCCCTACCACAAATAAATGGTTTTTATTTAATAATTGTAACCAGGCATACTGAATGGCATTGGTATCCTGAAATTCATCTACTAGGAGATGTTGGAAACGTTTTTGATATTGAGTACGTATTTTGGAATTATTTTTTAAGACTTCATAACTGCGTAATAGTAATTCTGCAAAATCTACTAATCCAGAGCGGTTACAGAGTTCTTGATAGGCACTATATATTTCTACAAGTTTGGGTTGTGATTCGCTTAAGTGTTCAGGTCTTTTACCTTCATCTTTTTGCAAATTGATAAACCATTGGCTTTTGCGTGGTGGCCAATTATTTGTATCTAATTTTAGCGTATGGTGAGTGCGTTTTATTAAGCGTAATTGGTCGTCAGAATCAAGAATTTGAAAGGTTTTTGGTAAATCAGCAGCTTGTGCATGGATACGCAAAAAGCGGTGTGCTAGGCCATGAAAAGTACCAACCCACATATCTTTTAAGGATTTTTCTAGTAATTTTTCAATGCGTTCTTTTAATTCTCGTGCGGCTTTATTCGTAAAAGTAACGGCGAAGATTGATTCAGGTGTCACGTTATGCTGTTGAATCAACCACGCAATTCTGTGTACCAAAACGCGGGTTTTGCCACTGCCTGCTCCAGCTAAGACGAGAATATTTCTTAAAGGGGCACAAACCGCTTCCTGTTGTGCTGGGTTAAGTTGATCCATCAGTATAGATTTCATATTCTAAGTTTTTTCCATAAGCTAAACATTAGACATTATCCGAAATCATCTTCCAGACTTAGAACCATAAAGAAATAATTGTGGTTTCGGATAATATCTAGTAACTTCTCAATAATGTATGGCATTTGGAACCAAGGTTTTAAGCATCGTTTTCAGACGGTAAAGTACTATGTTCTTTGGATTGATATGGGTTTCGCTTCGCTCTATCCATCCTATGAGCTGTTCCTTAAAAGTGAAGGATACCACTATTATTTAAGTAAAATTTGTACTTATTTATATACTAAAAGAAAATAGAATATTTGTAAAGAAAAAAATCATAATGTGATTTTTTTCAATTAATTATCAGGTCACAATTTTATAGAAATTTGTAGAACTGCTAACCAAAAATCAACAGATCTT
>LFCU01000020.1 GCA_001044195.1 Candidatus Achromatium palustre | reverse complement strand
AGAGCGAATTACCTAATTTTTGGATGTCCAACTTTGTCCAATTTTTTAGGAACAGCAGCAGTTAGCCATTGTATAAAGCTGCTGCCATACCACCTACCTTTCCTCCATTGCAGCTAGTATAGCATCTCGAATCTAAACCCATACCAAAGAAATATTGACAATAATGATTTTGAACAATATATTATACATTTTATCTATAATATTATATAGTGTTGGGTTGACGGTGCGGCCATCAACCCAAACTACAATTCTATTCTAAAAACAAACACATATATAAGTAAGTAATGGCTAATCCAGAGACATTACCAACCCAAATTCAAGAACTAATCGAAGTCTTATTGGCCGAGATTCCTCTTTTAGAGGAACCGCTTGCCGCTCTTCTAGAAGTTGAAATAGCAGCTCAAGACCAAAACGAACCTCCCAAAGAACGCGCTTCGCTTTGTGAAGTATACGCCGATTCGTTAGATAGATTTGGAGATGCATCAGGAAGTCTAGGATTTACTGGACTTCAGCAAATAACTACCTGGCTTCGAGATAATATCGTATTATTGGTAGATATTCCACACCCTCTCAATACCACCCAGATGGATCTTTTAGGCAGTTGGAGTGGCTATGCGGGAGCATATCTTAGTATGCCTTATGATTCTGATATCTGCCAAGAATTTGTCACCTGGTTACAAGCTCAGGATTGGCCAAAACCTATAGACAAATCACAAGCCGAAGCTATTGGGGCATTATTATTAACACCTGACTTTACAAGTTTTCTTAATGACATCCCTGTAAATAATCGTCTCAAAACAGCAACAGCAGAACATGTTAGCTTAGAACTGCCAGCAGATGTACAGCCTGAATTGTTAGACGCATTACTACAAGAATTACCAGAACAGTCCCAGACATTTGCAGCTTCTATGCAGAATGTCATAACAGGTGGCTCTATGGATGATCTCAATGTAGCTAAACGTACTGCGCATACTCTAAAGGGAGCTGCTAATACCGTTGGTATTAAAGGAGTTGCTAATTTAACTCATAATCTTGAAGATATCTTAGATGTCTTGTATGCCGAGCAAAAATTACCAACCCCAGAATTAGCTAACACTCTGATGGAGGCTAGCGATTGTTTAGAGATCATGAGTGAGGCTTTATGTGGTTTGGGACCACCACCTGATTCAGCTCAAGAGGTATTGCAGGCTATATTGGATTGGGCGAATAAGTTTGATGAGTTTGGTGGGTTGCCACCAGAGTTTAACAGTTCGCAACCAGCATCAGTTACTGATAATGGCCAGGCTACATCTAGCTCAAATGTACATCATCAAACTAGCCAGGATGCAAATAACCAGACTAAAAATAATCAAAATATAGTTAATCAATCTATAGCTAACCAAAATGGAACTAATCCACTTGCAACACCTAGCCAAACAACAGAACTAACCACAACTACCGAACATACTAAACAAAAACCTCCAAACGATGTCCATCATACTGAAACGAGTACTGGTGGACGTGCCGTCTCTCTAGGTCTAGTTGATGAACTCCTAAGACTAGGCGGAGAATCCATAATTCTAGGTGGCCAAGTGCATGAACAAGTACGACGAGTAGAACACCAAGTCCTGGCCATGCAAAACGAACTAGAGCGCCTACAAAAACTAGGAGCTGATTTAGAACGCCTCATAGACATTAAAAATTTTAGTGTTGACCGCCCCAAACTAGAACTCCAAACTGAGTTTGATGCCCTAGAAATGGATCAATACAACGAATTACACTCCATTGGTAGAATGCTAGTAGAAACAGCTACAGATGCCCGCCAAATCGGCGGCATTGTAACTGGGCAATTATTAAAACTGGACCAAACCCTCATGACTCAGGGACGGCTCCATAGAGAAACCCAAGAAAAAGTCCTAAGTGCCCGTATGGTGCCAATTAAAACCATTACCCCACGCCTCCAGCGCGGCATACGCCAAACTTGTAGAATTACCAAAAAACAAGTTGAACTAAACATCCAAGGTGATGAAACTTTAGTCGATAGCGAAGTCCTAAATGGCCTTATAGAACCATTAATGCATATCTTACGCAACGCTGTTGACCATGGGATTGAAACCCCAGAAATACGTGCTAATATGGGTAAATCTGCGCAAGGCGAGATCAAACTAGAATTTCTTAGAGAAGGCAATCACCTCTTAGTACGCTGTACTGATAATGGCTCAGGCTTAGACTTTGCAGCTATCCGTCACTCGGCAGAATCTAAAGGTCTTATACAAGTAGAGCAATCTATGACCAATGACGAATTGGCCAATCTAGTATTACTACCAGGATTCTCTACCCGCACCGAGATAACCCAAGTATCAGGACGTGGTATGGGATTAGACGTTGTATATGCACACGTAATAAGCCGTGGTGGCAATTTAACTTTAAGTTCTCAGCCAGGCCAAGGCACCACAACAGAAATACAACTACCAGTGAGCCTAATTTCAACTCATGCGATTCTAACCCGCATTAACGATCAAGTCATGGCACTTGCTGATCGTGGCATTGAACAGATCTTGCATGGAGAAGATGGTACAGTGCGTATCATGGGTGAAAAATTAGTATTTCAAGTAGAACAACGCATTTATCCTCTACAAGACCTTGAGACACTACTGCGACTACCACCTAGCCAATCGCAAAAAAATAAGCTCCAACAGCCACCCATTATATTAGTACGAGGCCGTTCTGGATTAACCGCAATCCGTGTAGAAGCCGTATTAGCTGGTATCGATCTAGTAGTAAAAGATCTAGGACAATATATCCCACATCTACCAGGAATTATTGGAGCTACAATCTTAGGAGATGGTACAGTTACACCAGTATTAGATCTACCTGAACTAATCAGCAGTAATCTACAAAGTGCCAATTATTCTACTATAACCAACGTAGAGACTACTGCTATGCCGTATCAGGATTCTAAATCTTCAATACCTGTAGTATTAGTGGTTGACGATTCATTAAGTGCTAGACGGGCTTTGGTTCAGGTTATGGAAGATTCAGGTTTCAGAGTAAAAGCAGCCCGTGATGGTCTTGAAGCAGTCTCTATCGTTGCCGAACAACGCCCAGATATAGTATTAGCGGATATGGAAATGCCACGTATGAATGGTATTGAATTAACGGCCCACTTACGCGCTCATCCTACAACTGCTGATATTCCAGTTATCATGATTACTTCACGCTCTACGTCTAAACATAGACAACAAGCATCTGTTGCTGGAGTAAATGCCTATCTCACTAAACCTTTTATGGATGATGAATTACTAGAACAAGTAGCTGTCTTACAGGGTAATCGTTAATGGTCCCGTCTTTTGAGCCAGATCCTACACAACCTGAACCCACCGGCTATATTATAGCAATTATCGGTCAATTAAAGATACTGATATCACAACAGGAAATTTACACGTTAGAGCCTGTCATTGATATAAATAGATCTACTAGAACTGCACAAGGTTCTATAGGCCACATTGTAGTTGATGAAGAGTCTTGGCCTGTTTACTGCATTTCTGAAGAACTAAAGCCTTTGCAACAGGTTCCAGATACCAGGCGTATCTGCATATTGCTTAATATCCCAAACGGTTTTATTGGCATCTTGTGTGATCAGGTAATCCTAACTGAATGGTCAAATCCCATTGATATTCTACCAATACCAATATGTATGCAAACGCCTAATACTGCATTACAAGGCTTAATAATCCAAGAAGATGAGGTGCTATGCGTTACTGCATCTACAGATCTATTAGCATATTGTGAGGCTTTATCATGAGCACATCTTATGCTTGGTTATTGTCTTTGGGAGCAGGCTTATATGCAGCGACTGGAGAGCGAGAATTACGCTACCTATTAGCGGATAAACCGCGCTTATTTACAATTCCCCAAACGGTTACTTATTGTAATCAAATATTTATTTGGCAAGGTACTATAGTTCCAGTTATGGACATGGGACAACGCGTTTTAGGCCATCAAATTACGAGAAATGCTAGTGAAGAGTTGATTGTGCTTGCAAATTTTAAATCCAATACCAGTGCTAATTTACAATATGGTGCTTTATTGCTAGATGCGATACCTATAAAAATAGAGGTTAGTGATTCGCAAGCCTGTTCACTTCCAGAACCGCAATCTTTATGGCAATATCTTGCCATCTCTTGCGTACAACATGAACAGTATGGAGTAGTGCCAATTCTAAATTTAGCACAAGTTTTTACAAATGGTGCTGTTTAGGGATTGGTTCAGTCCGATGTTTGAACATAACATCATAATTATATTACATTATTTCTATAATAGTTGCAAGGTCTCACAATAGAAATTTTACAAGCAATTTTTTTTAAATTGACACTATCACACCTATCTAGAACAAAATTTTGAGACGTTTTTAGAGGATAGCATAATAAAAATTGTTTTTAAATAACATAATGTTAGTTGATGAATTAGACTGAACCAGTGCCCAAAAAACAGTAGAATCAAGAATTTATTTATTCTTTTACTGTATTACTAGCAGTTTTTGGTGTAGATGCTGTAGCAGCGGCCTTAGTGCTAGTATTTTTAGTGGTGGTATCAGTTTTGGCAGTAGATGTAGTTTCAGATGTAGTCTTCGCTTCAGATTTAGATTCAGGTTTAGATTCAGAACTAGATTCAGATTCTTGAGCTTTTTTATCCTTATCATCACCATGAATATTTTTTTGGCCCTTGTCTTTAAAATCGGTTTCATACCAACCACTACCTTTAAGCCTAAAATTCGCTGCTGAGATAAGCTTTTGTAAAGTCTCTTGACTGCATTTAGGACATATTTGCAATGGTGTATCTGTTATTTTTTGCAGTACTTCTAATTCATGATTGCAAGTAGTGCAACGATATTCATAAATTGGCATAAATTATTCCTTGGTAATTTGATCTTCAATTAAGATATGGCAAATGATAGTAATTTTCTGATTGTAAAGGTTACGACTTAGCTTTAATTAATTGATAATATTAAATAAAATTTTTTAATAAAAATACAAGGTGCACAATGCGCACCCTACAATAACTTTTGAACCACTACCTTAAGATTAAATTTTTTGCATAAGCTACAACATAGATTTATTTCCCATGCCAACTATTACCACTCAACAAATTACCGCACTTGCTCCAGATACAGCTTCCATCAAAGCTGCTCGCGCTTTAATAAAACCTAACAAATGGCCTATTTTAGGCAATAATGACCAAGGAATGTGGGGAGAATGCCAAGGAAGTGGCACCAAGGCCTATCAAGTACTAGTAGATAGGCAAACTTTGACTACCAAATGTTCCTGTCCTAGCCGAAAATTTCCCTGCAAACATGCGTTGGCCTTGCTGCTGATGGTATCAGAACAAACCGCCAATTTTAGCGTAGAACCGCCTAGCTGGTTTCAGGAATGGTATGCAAAACGTATCCAAAAATCTACGCATCCAGCATCTAAGGCTACTAGTAATCATAGTACTGAAAAATCTAAGGGAGTAACAGAGTCAACAACAAAATCTGCTAAAACTAGTAAAACTAACAAAACTATTAAGACTAGATTAACACAAATGCGATCTGGAGCACAAGAACTAGACCTCTGGATGCGAGATTTAATACGTGAAGGGATCGCGGATTTACCGAGTCGTGCGGCTACATTATGGCGTGATATCGCAGCTCGTATGGTAGATGCTAAAGCACCAGGTTTAGCTCGCCGGATTGAGGATCTAGCCACAGTTCTCTACGCAGTACCAGAATGGCCACAGCATATTTTAGCAGGTTTTGGTCGCATCAAACTCCTAATAGAAGCGTTGAATCAATACGAGCATTTATCTGAATCGTTGCAAGCTGATGTTCGTGTAGCCTTAGGCTGGGCTTTAAATAAAGAAGCTGCACTTGCAGGAGAGCAGATTGAGGATAATTGGCTGGTATTAGGCATAGTATTTGAAGAGAATGGTCCTTTAGTAGAACGTCGAGTATGGCTATATGGTTTAAATTCGCACCGTACTGCTTTAATCCAAGAGTTTGCTCATGGAGGGCGTAATTTTGCAACTAATTATCTATTGGGAAATTGTTTGCAAGGTACGGCAAGTTTTTTTCCTTCTGCTACACCGCAGCGAATAATATTTTCTGATATTACTTATGTTGGTTCTGATAGTAGTCTATTAGATAATAGTCTATTAGATAGTAGTCTATTAGATAATAGTCTATCAGATAGCAGCTCTGATAATAAATTTCCTATAAATATAACCTATACTCAACAACTAGAACAGATCTCTAAAGCTATGGCCATTAATCCCTTTATTTGGCGTATGCCTATAGGAATATCCAATTTACGGTTAGCCCATAACGAAACTACATGGAATTTTGTAGATACCCAAAATCTCCTAATAAGATATCAGTTATCAGAACGACATATATGGCATATCTTAGCGATAACTGGTGGCATAATCCCTTATATGTTTGGGGAATGGAAAACTGGAATTTGGTATCCGATTAGTGTCAAATCTAGTACTAATGAATGGCTGGATTTAACTATATGACTATTAACGATTCAAAGTTATAGTCAACGCAACACAATTTTGCATATTTTAATATATATCAATATAACATATTGATTTACTTTTGATAAACATGAAACGTTCTACGCGCCAACTAATATTTTTATTCTCAGCCTTACCCGTTGCAGTACTGATATTTGCCATATTTTACATGCTAGGAATGCAATACTTAGAAGGAAGACCGCGAGACTTTTTGGCAAGTTTAGAATGGGCCGCCGAAACCTTAACTACTACAGGATACGGAGTTGATGCACCTTGGAACCATCCCATTATGGTACTATTTGTTGTAGCGGTACAATTCATCGGTCTCTTTTTAGTATTCTTAATCTTCCAAATCTATATGCTCCCATTCTTTGAGGAACATTTTGAAGCACGTCTAGCCACCATTTTACCTACACCAATTGGTACTAAATATGTATTAGTTTATCACTATGGTCCCAATGTCTCGACATTAATTGACGAACTATATAGACACCAACGTCGTGTTGTAATTCTAGAAGAAGATCCAGAGACGGTACGTCGCCTTAAAGATCAAGGCTTAGAGGCAATTTATATGCGACAACCACTTAATGAATTTGATTTTACGCATATTAGCCATGCCCTAGCAATTATTGCCAATGGCACTGATCATGATAATGCGGCCCTGTTATTAATCGTTCAAGATAATCAATTTATCGGGCAATTCTATGCGTTGATGGAAAACCCATTACATCGAGAACCATTAATCACTTGGGGAGCTGTAGCCGTTTACACCCCCGCGCATGTACTGGCTGCTGCTCTAGCATCCCAAGCAAGTAGAAACATTAGCCCGACCATTCAAGGTGTCCAACAACTTGGAGAACGTCTCGGTGTTGCGGAATTGCGTATTCATACCGACAGTCCCCTAGCTGGTTTAACAATCGCTCAATCTAATCTACGCAATAGTATTGGTGTTGTAGTCTTAGGCTATTGGCACAAAGGGCAATTTGTTCCAAGACCATTGGCTAATACGCCGCTTATGTCAGGCAATATTATAGTGGTAGTAGGTCGCCAAGAAGCAATCACCGAACTTAATAAATTAGCAATTCCATTACGCCGTGATGGACCAATCATTATCGCAGGCTTAGGAGAAGTTGGGCAAAAGATTAATCAAATGCTGCATGATGCTGGCGAAGAAACGATAACTATCGATAAGATCAAACGTGACGGGGTAGATATTGTAGGTAATGCACTAGATCAAACAGTATTAAAACAAGCTGGTGCTAATACAGCCCGAACGATCATTTTGGCATTGAGTAAGGATACAGAGATCCTGTTTGCGATTACGATAGTACGAGAGTTTGCGCCAGATGTACCACTTATTGCTAGGGTACAACAACCGCAAACGGTAACTAGATTGTATCGGGTAGGTGCGGATTTTGCGCTATCCATAAGTCAAGTGGCCGGGCAGCTTTTAGCGCAGCATTTGCTTGGCGAAGCTTATATTAGTGTAGAGCAGGATCTTAAATTAGCTAAGGTAAATACCAATGGTCTCATTGGACAACATCCGTTTCGAGCTAAGATATTAGAAAATACTGGATGTCAAGTAGTTGCTTTGGAACGTTCTGGAGAAATTTTTGTGCAGTTTGCAGAGGATTTTACAGTAGTTGAGGATGATATCATCTTTTTGGCAGGCTCTCCTGCTGCTATTGAAGTGTATCATGCTGTGTTTCGTACTCGTAAATCTTAGCTGTAGGGTGCGCAATGCGTACCCTACGATCTCTGCCTCAACACTAGATAGCATAAATTATTGAAAAATATTGAATATTAGTAAACATCAGGAAGTTTATTGCTAGCCAAATTTATTAGTGATAAGTTGGTGTACCAGATACTTCATGCATATCAGCGTATGTTACATCTCGTACATCTAAGATTCGTACTTGTACACGGAGAGTTTTACCAGCCATAGGATGATTACCATCCACAGTTAAATGTTTATTGGTAATGCGGGTGACAAAGAACTGTTTAACATCTCCTGCTTCATTTTGCATCGGCACTTCAGCTCCAATATAATGAAATTCTTCTGGGATATTATCAATTTCATCCGTAAAAGTAAGATTTGGATCATAAAGCCCAAAGGCGCGTTCTGGTGGCACTACCATTTCTATAGCATCACCAATTTTTTTGCCTAATACAGCATCTTCCATACCGCCAATCAAAGTATGAGGCCCGCCATGTACATAACCTACTGGAAGGTCATTATGTTCTAAAGTGCTGCCTTCCCGATCATAAATGGTATAGGTAATGGTGACGAATTTTCCAGGCTGAACGGTTTCTGCTGTTTCAGTCGTTATGCTTATCACTGTATTTTCCCCGCTAATTCTTTAAACTGTAACTTCTCAATAACTCATAGTAACTTAACTTTATTTATAATCTGGTACCAAGGTTTAAGACTCAGCACCAGATTCTATAAGTTATTGAGAAGTTACCACTACAACCGTCAAACGATTGGTCAAATTTTTTTATTCAGATAATGATAATTTATCAATAGACATTATACTTATTTTAGCTTGTATGTATGGGGATATAATACAAGCATACATTATTTTTTCCCAGTTATAGCTTTGATAATTATTGAATTGGAAAATAATTTCGGATAATATCTGTATTAAAATTAAATCAGTTGATCATTTCCATATTTAAAGGTAGACAATATGTCCGCAATTGGCTTTTTTGGGACTGGTTCAATCTGATGTTTGAACATAACATCATAATTATATTACATTATTTCTATAATAATTGTAAGGTCTCACAATAGAAAATTTACAAGCAAATTTTTTAAATCGACACTATCACAATATATAGGACAAAATTTTGAGACGATTTTAGAGGATAGTATAATAAGAATTGTTTTTAAATAACATAACGTTAGTTGATCAATTAGACTGAACCAGTGCCAACTTTTGAACATCGAGTTAAAGGTGCTTTTGTTATAGGCGAGAATTGGAATTTTGTAATTTAAATAAATTAGCTCAAGATAAATATCAGTATTTTATTAGCCATACATTTAATTCAACCAATATGAACGATCTAAAATGTATTTATAAGAATTTGCTTTTTATAAAATATAGAGTTATCGGCGGGTATTTATTGAGTATTCAATGTAGGTTGGGTTGATAACCTTATCGTCAACCCAACCTAAAGATTCAATAGAATCTAATTACTAGGACTTACTGTTATCCAGCTAGTTGCCCCATTACCTCTATAATATGGCTTATACATATCTTCTATAAGAGGCGGTGGAGCACGATAATGACCTGGAGTCACTACCCGTACCAAGTAGGAAATGCGGAACTTGTTATTACTATATAGATCCAAGGCGGCTACAAATCGATCATCTAACGCTTCAGTATAGTTAGTATCAGTTAGCTTGCCGATCCAGTTTAGATCATTAGCATTACGCGCATGAGCCAGCTTGGAGTTTTCAACTTCTAGCCCTGCCGGCAATGGATCTACGATTAATAGCTGATGGTTAATATCTTTAGTAGTCGTTTGGCCAGTAAGGATTACTACTAATAGTTCCCCTTGCTTGATAGCATTCAGGTCTACTGGATCACCATTGAGATCGAATAATTCTCTTTGGATTTGCAAACCATTGGAAGACACAGGTGGGGCTGTTTCAGGGCTACCCTCTACAGCTAAACTATACCAAGCTGGAGTGCTACCTAGATTTTGTACCGCCATGCCTGTGGCTAACTCTGATACTAGGGCTTTGTGGACTAAAGGGCTGTGTCGTGCAGGTATTATATTGCTGTTAAGCTGGACCATAAGTGGAGCTGGTGCTGCGGTAACTGCATTGGCAGCACGTGCTACCCAGGCTTGCTCTTGTGTAGAAAGCCATTTATTTTTAGCTAATTCTCGAGCTAAGGTTTCTACTAGTTGAGCAATGCCTTCTTGCTGACCAGCTTCATTACGCAACACTATAAAGGCTGCAAGATCCCTCAGTTTAGAGCCATAGTCATGGATGCCATACTCACGTTTGAGTTTAGCTGCAATAGTGAAGGCTATGGTAGCTCTTGGAAGATCTCCCATATAGGCTAAAGCAGTGCCTAAATGAGCTGCGGCAATTCCGGTTGGGAGATTTTTAGCAGATTGATCTAAAAGATACCGTGCAGTTTCTATTGGTTTTTCACCCTGTCTAGCTAGGACATACAAAGCATAAGTCTGATTTGCTATAGCTTGCGTATCTGTAGCTGGATAGACAATCTGGCTCTGGAGCCATTTGAGTCCACGATCCCACATGAAATCTGGCACTTCAACACCATAAGCTCGCACCTGTTGCAGAAAGTCCATAGCATGGACACTGAGCCAGGGTTCTGTAGATCCAGTATTGCCCCACAGGCTAAAGCTACCATCCGCTAACTGCTTTTCAGAGAGTTTAGCAACGGCATCTATTAGACGTTGTTTCACTGGCACTTGGCTTTGATAGTTCCAACGGTTGGCTAGGCGTTCTATGTGTAGCAAAGGGAAAGCACGACTTAAGACTTGTTCTAAGCAGCCATAAGGATATAGATCTAACTGTCTTAAGATGCCTGGCACATCTAAGGCTGGATTAGTACTAACACTTAATAGCCCTGATACTGTCTTGGGTATTAAGCCTGTTACTAGATCTGGCCCTAAAATTATATTGGTATTAGGCAGCAAACGGCCAAACACTGTCTGGCGTTGTGGTAAAAATGGGGCGCGAATGCCTACTTTAATTTTACGTTTTAGTACTTCCCCATTAGGTGCGGTCAATTTGAGATTTACTGCACCATTGCCAATGGTATGAGCTTTTAGAGGCAATATTACAGAATGGCGATCTCCTACGGCTAGATTGACAATCTGATCATTGGTTTCAACATTGCTCATTAGGGCACCACTAGTAGACCAGCTTATACGGTATTCACCAGATGCGGAATCCATATTTTGTACCAATAGGTTAGCTTGGCTTTGATCGCCTACAGCTAAAAACCTTGGTACTGATGGCAGCATCACCACTGGATCACGTACTGTTAAGGATTCACTGGTACCACCAACTCGTTCTCCGGACCAGGCTACAGCTATCAGGCGTAGTTTGCCATTAAAGTCTGGAATATCTAATGGTACTTGGGCTTTGCCGTTGGCATCTAAAGCTACAATGCCTGAGAAGATGGAGACGATCTTGAAGTGCGCATCTGGTTTGTCAGCTCCTGGTTCTATAGGGCCACCATCACCACCGCCAGATCGTATTTTACCTTTGGTGCCTAAGTGGCCATCCAGCAACCGTCCATAAAGATCCCGCATTCCAATCTCTAAACTCCGTTGCCCAAAGTAATAGTCTAAAGGATTTGGGTTTTGATAATTGGTAAGGCGTAAGACCCCTTCGTCTACTGCAGCTAGTGTCACATACACAGTTTCGTTAGGAGTAGGTTGGGTATTTTGCACCTGGACATTGATACGTTGCCGAGGTTGGATCTTGTTTGGTGCTACAATTTGGATAGGAATTTGCCGCAACTGTTTATCCAAACCTAACCAGGTTAAGCCCACAGCACGTCTAGGACCATGTTTGGCTGTTTTTTGATCAGGTCGATACACTGTTACTAAGGCATAGACTCCAGCTCCCCAACTTGCATCTATTGGCACTTCAAGGGTTTGTTGCTGTGCCGTGAGATTAAAAGTCTGGACGGATACCACTTGATTAGTAGCTAATACTACGCTAACAGGGCCAATAAACGGGCTTTGGATAGACAACTTAGCCATCTCACCAGGCTGATAGGATGCTTTATCGGAGCGTACTATCAAACGATCTGGAGTTTCAAGACTATTCGCATCTGTGGTCCAGCCCACTTCAACTCGGTCACTTACTATAACTTCGTCTTTAGTATTTAGAATTTCAAGACGATACCAACCATAAGTTAATGGGATACCTACAGTTGCTGGAGCTATTGCGGTAATAGATAATTCACCTTGCTGAATCTTACGATCTCGTTTTTGGCTCTTATAACGCCAGCTATTGTCTTCGAGATACCAATGGTAGTCTGTGCTCTCTTCCAACAGACGATATTTGAGGTTAGATACAGCAATGGGTTTACCAGTTACATCAACTGCTATGATATTGAACTTAGCCTCAGTACCTTCCTGAACATGTCCATCTTCGCCTGGTGTCAAAATACCAATGTATTCTGAGCGGCGGCGTATTGGTATTATATGGGAGGTATTAACAGCGCGACCATCTATGTCCACCACTTCAGCCTTGATATGGGCCTGCAATGGTTGTTTGACTTTGGGTGCGTTGTTTATAGAGACTTTAAAATTGGCATTACCATCTGCATTGGTGCGAGTACTAGATAGGTAGGCGAAGCTAGTATCTCTCTTTTCATCTACAGGCTTAAAGCTATATTTAGCAAAGTCTGGAAATGGATTAGGATCAGGAACTATATACAATTGACCAGATGCTTTTAGGTCTGAACCTGGGGCACCAAATAGATAGCGAGCTTGAATAGTAAGCTCCGCAATATCATTCAGTTTCAGAGGGCCTTGCGAAGCCTTGGTTACATCCACTTCAATTCTAGGCGGTACTATTTCTTCGACCTGAAAGTCTACAGTGCCTACGGGTTTAGCTTTAGGGTCTAGATATGCTTGTACCATCCAATTACCAGTACGAGCATTAGGTGCCATCTGTAAGGTATGGCTGTAACCTGCACCTTGAGGCTGTAATACTTGCTCTAGGCTGACTTTATTGTCAGGACGCAATAGCCGTATAGTAAGGGGTAGTTTATCTAGAGCTTGGCCTTGATGATTCCGCAGTAGTGCAGCAAGATGGACTTTTTCACCAGGTCTATAGACACCACGTTCGGTGTAAAGATACGCATCTACTGGCCCTGGTACTTTACGACCGGCCACTCCTCTATCGCTTAGGTCATAAGGCGCAACGCTTATGTCCATAAAGTTAAAGTCATTTTTAGGACTTAGGGCGGTAAGGGTTAAAGCCTCATTGCCTTTTTTACCATTAAAGACGGTAGGAGGTAGTTTGGCCACACCCTTAGCATCAGAGACTGCATGGCCTAGTGGTTTATTATTACGGGCGTAGAGGGATAATTTTACACCTTCTATAGGATTACCCGTCGCAAGGCTGCGCGTTACTAATGTAAGACCATCAGCCCCTTGATAGGTAGTGATTCCAATGTCTGATACCACAAGCCACAAGGCTGCTAGGTTATAGCTATTTTTATTGGCCACTGTTTCCTTATCTTTTAAGGATACCGCAGTAACGATATATACCCCAGCCTCTTGTGGCATCTTAGATGCTAAGGGTAAATTAGTTATGGTTTCTTGATTGGCCTTAAAGCTAAGATCGGCTTCACCTTGCCATACTTGCTCACCATAAGTATCGCGAATGTTTTCCGCTTGCCAATCTTTAAGATTGGTACGGAATTTTTCGCGAATGTCATTTTGAGCCAGATTACGTTCATTAACTCTATATATAGTAATTCCAGCGCGTTTGGCATTGATGCCATATATTGGCACACCGCCTTCTACTGGCAATACATAATGGCTGTTACCAAACCAAAGACGGGATTTGCGATCTTTAACTGTTAGTTTGTAACTCAAGGATTTAGTAATTTTGTCGCCATTTTCAGAAACTAATCCAGGTAAAATTTGTACCTGATAGGTCGTCCCAAAACTAGCTCCATCAGCACAGATTTCATCATAGGCATTTTTGCGAAATTGAGCTTTGAATTGGGGAAAAAAGCGTAGAAAATCGCCGTAGTTTTGTTTATCAGTTGTGGGTATACCAGCACTAAAATCCAAACATAGCGAAGGTTGGGCTGCATCTGATTGCACAAAGGTACGGTCTATACGCAATGCTTTAGCTGCGGCGATAGCATTTTGGATAGTCTTTATTTTAGCAGCTATTTGGGAGTCATAATAACCGTAACTTAGAGCTTCTTGGTAAGCAGCTAACGCATATTTTGCGTCAGAATAATGATTACGTTTTTCTAAAGCAGCACCAAGCAAAACCAAGCCACGGTGTCTCCAGGTATCTGTAGTAGCATTATCTACCACTAACCAGGATGCTGAGATTGCATCTGACCATTTTTTAGCACAGATAGCAGCTTTAGCAATACGTTGCCAACTATAGGAGGAAACATAAGATAAGCCACTAACAGATTGACGTGCTAAATAATACGCCAGATCACATTGGTTATGTTTGAAGAGCAAGTCTGAGGCTACACGCAATTTAGAACGTTCAAAAGTTCCATATTGGTTATAGCGATTCATGTTAGTTAAACTGCCTGCGTAGGATTTAGCACTACTACCTATATCGCTTGAGGCATTTAGATAACTATTATTAGGGGGATCTGCGATACTAATGCCAGGTAGTAACGATATATAAAACGTTACCAACCAGACAATGTTGGTTAAAAATTTCACAACAAACTTCACTATGTGCTCCTTAATTTAAATAATAAAATTACCAATTATTGACTTAAGATTATGATAATAGCAATTTTTGAACCTTGATTAGGTGCGAAGCACATCGACTAATCGCACATTAAGAAAATCAAATAAACCATGGTTCATAACTCACAATATATCATCATCACTTTAGTCAATCTACTTAGTCAATCTACTTAGTCAATCTAAAAAGAATATAGTTCAAAAAAATTATCAAAAAATATAACTTCTTCATGCTACCTTGAGTTTTGTCTACGCTCTGCGTCCTATATGATCGTAGTGCGCATTGCGCACCATTATTGAAAATTATACATAAAATTTATATTCGTATACAGTGTGCAAAACTTTAATTATCATAATTACCATACTGTCTTGAATGATGCTGGATTAAGCAAATGATAATGTAAAAAATTATGAGATGGAATAACATTTTTAAAAAAGGCGGGATCGCGTTGCTCTCCCGCCCTACATACTACGTGCTAAATGAGATATGCCTGTACAAAAATCACATTAACATGCCAATAAACAAGTATCAATATTGAGATCACTATAATGGAAATAAGCTTAAATATTCCTGATGAATTATCATCACGTATACACTTACATAAAAATCAATTAAAACAAATTTTATTTTTTGGGCTACGTGAATTAAATGCAAAACCCTCTGGTACATTTGCTGGATTATCTGATGTGTTAGAATTTTTAGCCAGTTTGCCAACAACAGAAGAAATTTTACGTTTACGTCCATCACCACAATTATTGATTGATATTGAAGGTATTGTAGAAAAACAAAAAACAACAGGATTAACAATAGAAGAAGAGATGGATTGGCAACAGTATCAATATGTTGAACATCTAGTACGTTTAGCAAAACTAAATGCAATGAAAAAACAACATCGTGAGTAGAGCATATATTTCTGTCAGTTTGCGTAAGTTGGTGTATGAACGCGCAAAAGCATGTTGTGAGTATTGTCTAATACCTGAAGCTATTAGTTTTGCACCTCACCAAATTGACCATATTATCGCTGAAAAACATACAGGAACGACAGATTCAAACAATCTTGCTTTAGCTTGTGTTCTTTGCAATAAACATAAAGGTAGCGATATTGCTTCAATTGATCCAAATACTGAAAAAATTGTTGCATTATATCATCCAAGGCAGGATATTTGGAGCAGACATTTTAAACTCGAAAAAAATGGAAAATAAGGCCATTAGACATTATCCGAAACCCGTCATTCCTGCGAAAGCAGGAATCTATACCTTAATAATTGCCTTATGTTAGTTAAGCTAGGAGGAGGTTTCGGATAATGTCTATTAACGGATATTGGACGAACGACTTCACAACTTTTAAAATTTAATACCGAAGAACGTATTAGTGAACGCGAAATATTATATGAACTGATTATCGAAGGTGTTGAATTTAATTAATCCTAACAAGTCCATTGGAGTGCAGAATGTCGGATCATAATTATCATGTTATCTTGAATAAGGCTAGAGTAGGGTGCGCATTGCACACCATTATTGAGAAAATACATCAAATTTATATTCGCATACAGTGTGCAAAACTTTAATTATCATAATTACCATATTGTCCTGAATGATGCTGGATTAAGCAAATGATAATGTAGAAAATTATGAGATGGAATAACATTTTCAAAAAAGGCGGGATCGCGTTGCTCTCCCGCCCTACGTGGGAACGATATAAATAGCAGGGTAGGGTGGGCACGGCCTCATCGTGCCCACGCAATATCATAATTTGTCCTGTTTGGTTCGCGTGGGCAAACGATACAGCTATTTGCCCACCCTACGGACTACGATCAATTATTATTCAAATTAATGGTTGTAAAAAATTTTATAGATGTTTAAATTATAGATATATCTATATCTATAGATATAGTTAATACTTGCAATATAATAGGAAGTATCTAAAAATGAAAGCTTTAAACGATTCAGAGGTCA
>LFCU01000019.1 GCA_001044195.1 Candidatus Achromatium palustre | reverse complement strand
GAAAAACCTAAAGGTCCATTGACAATTCAATGTGATGAAATGTGGTCATTTGTCCTTAGTAAAAAAAACAAACAATGGATTTGGTTAGCTTTAGACGTAGACACCAAAGAAATAGTCGGCGTTTTTGTAGGATCTCGAGATAAGAAAGGTGCTCGTGGTTTATGGGATTCTTTGCCGCCTGTTTATAGACAATGTGCTGTTTCTTATACCGATTTTTGGGATTCTTACAATGCAATATTTCCATCCAAAAGATATCATGCAGTAGGCAAAAATACTGGCAGAACTAATTGCATTGAAAGATTCAATTGCACTTTAAGACAGAGAGTGTCACGTTTAGTCAGAAAGACACTCGCATTTTCTAAAAAGTTGACAAACCATATTGGTGCCATTTGGAATTTTGTTCATCATTATAATTCAACTGTTGCTCGTGAATAGCTTTTATAAATCAATCAATTAAAAATCACTAACCTTTGGGCCACAACCATAAAATTTTGAAGATATTTTAGTCTGCATATAAAATTTTTTAGCTACCCACACCAAGCCTACCCATTAAATCTTTTTAAAAATTCCTCAACTACAAAAAAAGACCCAAAAACCAAATAATTCTCTTGGGCACTAATGTTGTCTATATTTTCAAATAATTTATATTTGATACCCAAAGCTTTTAAAACAGCCTCTAATTCTGTTACTTTAAGGGCTTGAGTATTTTCAAGTTTTAGTATCTCAACTCGTTTTAGCTTTGGTTTTAAATAGTTTAAAATGTCCTTATATGGTTTATCGTTTAGACTGTTATAGATTAAAACAGTATTTTCTTTTATCTCATCAAAAATAACTTGTGCTGCTAAGAGATTATGCCCCACATCAATTCTTATATTTTCTGTTAATGGATAATATCTACCAAAAAACTCTAAGTCATTTAAATTATTAATATTATATTTAATTTCTAAAATATCTAAGCTTTCTAGTGCTAAAGAGATATTCTCTTTTAAATAATTACTAAATCGTTCTAATCGATCTTTATTATATTTATTACTAGCATATTTATTGTTAGCAAAATATAATGTTGCATTCTTTTTGCAAGCGATCTTTTTAGCGATTTCATACACTATATCGTTTTGTTGCAATGAGATAATCGCCTTTGTTTCTATACTATTTATTTTGGTTGTTGCAATCTCTTCTATACTATTTCCTAAAAAAGCCTGGTGGTCCAATCCTATTGGAGTAATAATTGACAAGTCTTTTTTACATACATTGGTAGCATCAAATTCACCGCCTAAGCCTGCTTCACATACTACTAGATCACAATCTTCGAATAATACTATGCTTAAAAGCGTGGTGTATTCAAAATAGCTGGTTTCTAAATCTTTAACTAGAGGATATAGCCTCTGGTGTGCCGCTTCTAATTTTTCATCGACAGCATCAGTGCCATTTAGCCAAAATCTTTCGTTATATTTAAAAATATGTGGGGATGAGTAGTGTCCAACATTTAATCCAGTCTTATGGGATAAATGGGCTATGGTGCGTCCAGTTGAACCTTTGCCATTGGTACCGACGATATGAATTAAGGTAGGTGGTTTTTTGAATTTTCCCTCTATAGCAGTATAGGCTTTTTGTATTTGGGAAAAGTTTAAGATCTTTTTATCATAAAATAGAGGCTTGGTTTGAATGTATTCTGATAGGTTCATTTTCAATTTCGTAGGTTGGGTTACGAAACGGAAACCCAACCTACCTACTGTCATTTAATAACAATATGCATAACACGGTTGTTTCTTTTTACTTTTTTGACTTTCGTTTCTATACCTCGTAAAGCTAATTGGGCTTTAAGTCTTCGTGCATTATCAGAATTTGCAAATGCGCCAAGTTGTTTTTTCGATGCTGATGTGCGAGTTGTAGGACGTGTAGTACGTTTCGCAGTGCGTCTAGTAGAACTTTCGTCTTTTTTAGTCTTTCGATTACTCCGTTTCGCAGTACGCCTAGTAGCTCTGTCTTCTCTAGTCTTCCGATTACGCCGTTTCGCAGTACGCCTAGTAGCTCTGTCTTCTCTAGTCTTTCGATTACGCCGTTTCGCAGTACGCCTATTAGCTCTGTATTCTCTAGTTTTTCGATTACTCCGTTTCGCGGTACGCCTAGTAGCTCTGTCTTCTTCTCTAGTCTTGCGATTATTCGGTTCCAAAACATCTGGCTGTGCCTGAATAGCTTTAGCTGGTTCGCTAGATTTTGGAGGCTGGGTTGCTACTGCTGGTGTGTTAGGTACGGATCTATTAGACTCAGTATCACTAGGTTCTGTTACAGCAGGCGTATTATTAGTTGTAGATGGAAAAGCTGGTTGTACAACAGGTATGTGCTTTGGTCGTGCTGGTGAACCATCAGGATTTTGCTTTGGAACCTCTACTGTAGTATTGCGCAACACATCTTGATATTCAAATTGCAGCTTAGATGGTGTAGCAGACTTTGATGGTGTCTCAGACTTTGCGGCGGTTACTGTTGGTTCATTAGACGTATTTGCAGATTGATTTAAATGCGCAGGAAGTGCAGTTTCCGTTGTAGCATCAGTACCCATTATATCCTTAAGGATACTAGGTGCAAATTTAAACCACGCCAAAGCAATAAGGCTTACTCCAAATAAAGCTCCAGCCAAAAACCAGGCGATTCCTGGCCCCTTAGGTTTGGATCTACCTTTAGGTGCATTATTAGTAACACGATCTTTATAATCTTCAGTCATTACATACTCTCTGGAGCTGTCACTCCAAGTAAATTTAAGCCATTACGCAAAACGATATCTAGCCCTATAGGACAAGACACGCATTGCAGACGTTTACATCTTATACAAGAAATTTATGAATATGATAATAGATATTGGTACTGGTTCAATCTAATTTGTCATTTAACAACAACATGCATAACACGGTTGTTTCTTTTTACTTTTTTGACTCGGGTTTCAATACCCCGTAAGGCTAATTTGGCTTTAAGTCTTCGTGCATTATCAGAGTTTGTAAATGCGCCAAGTTGTTTTCTCGATGTTGATTTACGAGTTGTAGTATGTGCGGTACGCTTTCTAGTCTCGCGACTACGCCGTTTTGTGGTACGTCTAGTAGACCTATCTTCTTTTTTAGACTTGCGACTACGCCGTTTTGTGGTGCGGCTAGTAGACCTATCGTCTTTTTTAGACTTGCGACTACGCCGTTTTGTGGTGCGGCTAGTAGATCTATCGTCTTTTTTAGACTTGCGACTACGCCGTTTTGTGGTGCGGCTAGTAGACCTATCGTCTTTTTTAGACTTGCGACTACGACGTTTTGCAGTGCGTCTAGTAGACCTATCGTCTTTTTTAGACTTGCGATTACGTCGTTTTGCGGTGCGGCTAGTAGATCTATCGTCTTTTTTGGACTTGCGATTACGCCGTTTTTCGGTGCGGCTAGTAGATCTATCGTCTTTTTTAGATTTGCGACTACGTCGTTTGGCGGTGCGTCTAGTAGACCTGTATCTTCTAGCTTTCCTATTATCCTGTTTAGCTAGTCTCCTAGAATTAAGTTCCGAAACATCTGGCTCTACTTGAGTAGATTTATCTGGTTCGCTAAATGTTGGAGGCTGGGTTGCTACTGCTGGAGCTGTTGTATCAGGTACAACGGCGTTAGGTACAGATCTATTAGGCACAATATCAATAGGTTCTGTTACCGCAGGCGTATTGTTAACTGTAGGTGGAAAAGCTGGTTGTACAACAGGTATTGTCTTTGGTCGTACTGTCGAACCATCAGAATTTTGTTCTGGAACCTCTAGTTTAGCATTGCGCAACACATCTTGATATTCAAATTGCAACTTAGGTGGTGTATCAGACTTGGGTGGTGTATCAGACCTTACTGTTACAGTTGGTTCATTTGCAGTATTTGCGGTTGGATTTAAATGCGCAGGAAGTGAAGCTTGAACTGCAGTATCAGCACCCATTATATCCTTAAGGATACTAGGCGCAAACTTAAACCACGCCAAAGCAATAAGACTTACTCCAAATAAAGCTCCAGCCAAAAACCAGGCAAAGCCAGGACCTTTAGGTTTGAGTTTAGGTGCGTTGGTAGCACGATCTTTATAATCTTCAGTCATTACATCCTCTTTGGAGCTGTCACCCCAAGTAAATTTAATCCATTACGCAAAACGATGCCTACTGCCCTAACTAGGCTAAGACGTGCATTGCGCACGTTTGTATCTTCTACAAGAAATTTATGAGTATCATAATAGATATGAAACTCATTCGCTAAACCTCGCAGATAATGAGTTAAATGATGTGGCTCATAATGCAAAGCACTATGTTCTACAATTTCAGGATAGGTTGCTAAAGTACGCAATAGTGCTTGCTCACTGGGGGCCAGAAGCTGCTGTTGCAATATATCCATATTTGGGGCTGGATCTACTGAAATATCTCTAGTTTTAGCCTGAAGAAAGACATTATGTACCCGTGCATGAGCATAACGAATATAATGTACTGGATTATCTTTGGATTCGGATTTGGCAAGTTCCAAGTCAAAATCTAGGTGCTGATCATGGCTACGCATTACATAAAAAAACCGTGCAGCCTCAGTACCCACTTCACGCCTTAGTGCGCGTAAAGTTACAAATTCACCAGTACGAGTAGACATTGCAAGTTTTTCAGACCCACGATATAGACTAGCAAACTGTACAAGTTGGATATCTAAACGCTTTGGATCTTCTCCAAGCGCGGCTAAGGCCGCCTTAACACGCGATACATAGCCATGATGATCCGCCCCCCAAATATCAATAATTTGTTTAAAACCCCGTTTAAGTTTATCTATATGATATGCAATATCCGAAGCAAAATAGGTTATTTGCCCATTTTCTCTTACTAATACACGATCTTTTTCATCACCAAAGGCACTGGAACGAAACCAGGTAGCACCATCTTGTTTATATAGATAATTACTAGATTGTAATCCTTCAATGCACAGATTTACTAGATCTTTAGTAATCAGACTACGTTCTGAATACCAAGTATCATACTGCACTCCAAATTGTTCTAAATCCTTACGAATATCATCTAGGATGACTTTGAGTCCCAAATCAAATATTACTTGATAGTTTGAGGCTCCAAGAAGGTGCTTGGTGCGAACGATTAAAGCATCTACAAATTGTTCTTTATCACCTCCTGCGTCAGCATCAGATGGCAAATCAGTGCATACAGCATCTTGAGAATGCCAATATTTATTGCCCTGTTCTCTATGTAAAGTGGCTGCAATATCCCATACATAATCTCCCTTATAGCCATTAGCCGGAAACGGCATTTCGTTACCACATAATTCTAAGTAACGCAGCCATACCGAAGTCGCCAAGATATCCATTTGGCGGCCTGCATCGTTGACGTAATATTCTTTATGGACTTTATAGCCTATAGCAGTTAATAGATTAGCTACTGTAGAGCCATAAGCAGCACCACGCCCATGTCCTACATGTAATGGTCCAGTAGGGTTAGCGGATACGAATTCTACTTGGATACTTTGGGAAGCTCCTAGATTACTACAACCATACGCAATGTCTTGAGTGGCTATTAGTGGGAGTAGCTTTATGTATGCTGCTGGTAAGATATGGAAATTTATAAATCCAGGCCCAGCAATATCTACCTTGGCTAGTAAGGGTGATGATGGCAAATTGGCTATAATTGTTTCAGCAATTGTGCGGGGACGTTGTTGCAGTGGCTTTGCCAATACCATAGCAAGGTTGGAGGCAAAGTCTCCATGTTCTGGGTTGCGAGTGCGTTCCAAAGTAGCATTAATTTGTAAGTTATCTGGCAATTGCTTGGCAACGCTCATACGTTCTATAGCTGTAGCTATTAATTGCTGAATTTCCGTTTTCATCCAAAGAATACCAACCAAGGGATTAAAATTGAGTTATGATAACAGATCTGGATCTGAATATATAACCTAACTAGATAAATAGTATAGAATAATAGGATAAATTTAAAGATTATTTAAAAGTAATTTTTTTTTTAAGCTGTGGTACACTTCAATAATCATATTGATTACAAGATTATAATCATAGTAATCTAGTTAATCAAGCAAATCAATAGTTTCTGATTCTACCGCTTTCTGTGAGTATATAACTATTTGATAATGATAGATAAAATTATGAGCCACAAACAACCTATATTCAAAAAAGTATTGTAAGTGTGTACTATAAATATTTATAAAGCTATCTATACGTAGAATATTGTTACCCACAGAAACTGGTAAGATCAGGTTTTTTTAAATTATAGATAATAACTTATAGATACCTATAGGTAACTATAGATAACTATAGATAACTATAGATAACAATAATGACTACCTTTTCAATAGAAAAACTCTTACAAACTGTACCTATAGCCAAAATTCGCCAAATTACTGACAATACTGTATATACAGTGTTAGAAAAATTTAACCTGTGCGGTAGTATTAAAGTAAAGCCAGTATACTGGATGCTAAAACAAGCTATAGCCAAAGGTACTTTAGTTAAAGGCCAAGAAATCCTCGAAGCCTCCAGTGGCAACACCGCCATATCCCTTGCCTACATGGGAGTTATCTTTGGTTTTCCAGTGCGGCTTATTATCCCATCAGAGACAGGAAGCTGCAAAAAAAAGCTTATGCGCTCTTATGGTGCCGAATTAATTGAGGTAGATGGTGTAACTGATGATTGCATCGACTTGCGTGATAGCATGGTACAAAGAAAGCCGCAAGAATACTTTGTACCAGATCAATTTAATAACGAAGATAACATGGAAGCTCATTATCACTTAACGGGTCCCTACCTAGCTGCTAAAATTAAGAAACTAGACTTTTTTGTAGCAGGATTGGGCACTACAGGCACCTTATTAGGAACTGGCAAATATCTAAAGGAACATTATCCCCATATCAAGATCATTGGCGTGAATCCACTAGATCGCATAGAAGGCATTAAAAATTATTGCACAGTCAGAAATATTGGTCAATTTTACCAAGATTATAAACATCTTATCGATGAAATAATAGATGTTACTTATGCAGAAGATGTGCCTAAAGGCATCAATGACTACCTATCCGAAGGCTATTTTACTGGTATATCATCTGGAGCCATTCTATCTGGTACTAAAAAATATTTACAAGATAAAACTGATTTAACAGGAATTATAATTGCTCCTGATGGTGGTGATTATTATTTGTCTGAGATCTTTCCTCATTTAGATGCCTCTAAAATAAAAGGGTGTGAATAGTTTATGAATAATTTAAAATTTTTTAATTGGCACTGCTTACTAATACCACCATATTCCCATAGCCAAATAAATTCTAAAGAATATTCTAAACTCCTAAAATTATTTATTATAATACCAATTCTAGGATTTCTATATGGCTGTGCCAGCTTATTCGAAGAACGTCCTGTCCAGTATTATACAGAGCCTCAAAAACCCGAACTTACGCATACAGAAGAGCCTCAAGAACCTGAACTTACGCATACAGAAGAGCCTCAAGAACCCGAACTTACGCATACAGAAGAGCCTCAAGAACCCGAACCTACGTATACAGAAGAACCTCAAGAATTAGAATTTCAAGTAAAAATGGTAGCTCCTTTAGAAACCCAAACGTTTCCATTACCATCCAAAGATGAAGGGCTAATAGGTCAACTGCAATCGGTACTCATCCAATCCAAAGAAGTGTTTGCAGATCTAGCACGACAATTTAATTTAGGATTTGATGAAATTGGACTAGCGAATCCTGAAATAGATCCTTGGTTACCAAAAGTTGGTACCAAAGTAATCCTCCCAACTCAACATATTTTGCCACAAGCCCCCAGAATTGGCTTAGTATTAAATATATCAGCTAAACGCTTATATTATTATTTACCTCAAGAAAATAAAGTAATTACTTATCCCATAGGTGTTGGTAGAAAAGGTTGGGCAACACCATTGGGACTTACTAAGATTGTTTCTAAAAAAGCTAATCCAACCTGGGAAGTACCTAAATCTATCAGAAAGGAACATGCTAAAGCTGGAGACCCTTTGCCTGCTGTAGTACCACCTGGACCTGATAACCCTTTAGGAAAATATGCCTTAAGGCTTAGTAAGCGTAGTTATTTGATTCATGGTACTAATAAGCCACCTGGGGTTGGAATGCAGGTAAGTCATGGTTGTATACGACTATATCCAGAAAGTATTGAGAATCTTTACAAACAAGTTCCCAAAGGTACTCAGGTTAATATAGTCAATCAACCATATTTAGTTACTTGGCACAATAAGATGTTATATTTAGAAGTGCATCCACAATTGCCAGGTTATCCTAAGGTAAAGCGCAAAAGTTTCAAAAAACTATTGACCAAGATTGCAGGGGACACTGCATCGCAAATCAATTGGACGTATGTTGAAACTATGTTGGATAAGCCACTTGGTATTCCCTTTCCAATTTTAAAGAATGCCCCAACTAAAGAAGAGGTACTTAAGGCTGCCCCTTTAGTATATCATGCAACCGAGACTCCTATTGATAATTTACAAGAGACTAAACCTGATGATATCACGTCCATACCGTAGTCTGTGATGTTGGATTAATCTATATGACCGATTCATTCTGACACTTTATGTTGCAGCATGATAGGTGCGATTAGTGAAGCGTAATCGCACCTAAGACCCTACTGTAACTAAAGACTCCAAAATTTTCTCTAATTCTTGTAACCGCTGTGGTGTCCCTACATCTAACCAACGTCCAGCATAATATTGACCAGTAATCTGACCTCTATCACAAGACTTACGTAACAATGGTGCTAAAGAGAAAGTATCTGTTGGTGCATCTATAAATAGGCTCGGATGATAAATCCCAATACCACTAAAAGTTAGTCTTTGTCCAGTTCCATTATTAGCCACTTTGGTATTTTGTAAAGTAAAATCTCCAGCAGGATTATGCTTTGGATTGGCAACTAATACTAAATGTGCTAAGATATTTTTTGGTAATTGTACTTTAAGGGTACTACGAGGAAAATCACTCCAAATATCTCCGTTTATCACCACATAAGGATCTAATCCCAGTAATGGCAACGCTCGTTTAATTCCGCCAGCAGTACCTAAGGGCTCTCCTTCTGGTGAATAGGTAATAGTAACGCCAAAACGTTCTCCATTACCAATAGTACTCTCAATCTGATTACCTAAATACGCATGATTAATCACCAATTCTTTAAAACCAGCAGTGGCAAGAGCTTCAATATGATATTGAATTAAATACTTACCCCTAGCTTTCAATAGAGGTTTGGGGGTATTATTAGTCAAGGGACGCATACGTTCCCCTCGACCTGCTGCAAGAATCATGGCTTTCATAAATTTTTATGTAGCAGTATTTTCTAGTTTTTTTATCAGGAATAATCCACATCTTGAGTTTAAGATGCTTGAAACCTGGTTTAAAATTTTACTTAAAATAGTAACGCTGCATAAAAATGCAGCGTTACTTAAATAGTTTGACAAGATGATCTGGATAATTAACAGTTGGTTAATTTCTAGATAATCTCATAGCTTGTGCTATTTTGGTACCAGCTGGTGGACGATTGCGGAAATATTCTAAAATGCCACTAAATATAGCCTCTGCAATTTCCGTCTGAAATGCTGATGTTCTTAGTTTCATCTCTTCTTTAGGATTTGAGAGAAAAGCAGTCTCAACCAACATACTAGGAATATCAGGAGCTTTTAATACTGCAAAACCAGCGTATTGTACCGATCTTTTGTGAATATTGCCAACATGGTACATTTTGTTTAGCACTTTTTTGGCTGCCCTACGGCTGGCACCTATTGTTGCTGATAAAGACATATCTACCAGAACCTTAGCAAGTAATGGTTGTCTTCTTTTGCTGACATGAATACCACCAACCAAACCTGAAGAATTTTCGCGTGCTGCTAATGCACGAGCTTTGGCACTGGATGCTCCTCGTCTGGATAATGTATAAACGGAACCACCTTTGGCTCTTCTATTATATGCAGCATCAGCATGAATGGAGACAAATAGGTCTGCATTTACACTGCGGGCCTTTCTTACACGTCCCCGTAGAGAAATAAAGACATCACGACGACGGGTAAGTACAGATTTCATACCTACTTGCATATCGATCATGCGTCCTAATTTGTGTGCAATTGAGAGTACAATGTCTTTTTCCTTAGTACCTCTAAGTCCTACAGCACCACTATCTTTACCACCATGTCCAGCATCTACCACAATAATAAGATCACGCCCACGTACAGTTCTTAGGTCTGGCCAAGCACCAGTTCCAAGGGCTAGTCTTGCTGCTGCTGCTGCTCTGGTATTTGTTGTTACACGAGTTTTTCTAAATTTCCTAGATGTAATGCGTCTAGGTAGTTTGCGATATTTAACAGTTTTATGGCGTTGGACTTGACGTTTGGTGCTATAAGTTTGGTTAGGAGGAGTAGTTTGTGTGTATGAGGCTATACGATAAGCTGCTAAAGGCCGTTTAATAACGGGTCTTTTTTTAGCAGTTCTTCTAGTTTTAGCAACAGAACTATTTTTGACGAACTTTTTAGAATGTATAGCAGTGTTGTGTTTATTAGAACCGCTGTAAGTCCTAGTAGTTCTTCTTTGGATTGGTCTTCTAGAAGAGGATATAGTATATATTTTAGATCTGCTATGAGTTTTAGCAGCTATTTTTTGGATTGGTTTCTCAGAAGAGGATGGGATAGTACCCCTCTTAGAACCGCTGCTATAAATCTTAACAACTCTCCTTTGGATCGGTCGCTTGCTATAATTACTGGCACGAGAGCTAACATTCCGCCTACCAGTTATATATGATGCTTGCTGTGGTGTTAATGTAGCACTCACTCTACCAGAATTTGAATGCCGAGTAGTTCTGGAGGTTGACCTACTAAAGGTATCATCAGAATTATCGGTTTCATAACACCCATATTTGCATTTCAGATCTAATACCAAACGATACTCAAGATTTTCATTTAAAGGCAACCAAAAAATCTTTTTAGTAACTGCTTCGTTTAGATCCAAAACCAACCTTAACAATCCTCCATTTGGAGAACTCAAGCGAATATTTTGAACAAACTTTACCTTTTTAGGGAGTACAAGAGTCTTATTTTCAAAATAAGCAGCTCTTACATCTACAACCAAACGCTTAGGATTTTTGAGGGTAAAAACTTTATGCTTTACCTGATCAGTTACATCAAAAACCAAACGTAGCTTATTTTGAGTGCCATAGATACGCAAACCCTTAATGGAAGGTGTCGCATAGATTACGGGGACAACCATTAACAATGCGATAAAGCTGATAAAAGTAGTAAGTTTTTTCATGACCTTATTTATATTAATTACGAAATACTAAACAGAAGTTTAGCATATCAAAAAGTATTTTACAACAAAATTTTACTATAAATTCTAAATATTACAAAATTTTCTTAAAAAATTAGATTAACATCTCATTATATCCGAATAAAACAATATACTAGCTTACTATTCAAGTTTATATAATACTAGAAGTATTGCGATTAACCGCTTGAATTTTAATATCTATTTAATTTTCTTATCGATACCATAAGAAAAACTTATGATCAAAATTGTGATACAAATTGTAGAAATTATCAGAAGCTTTTGTTTTTACCTTGAGTAATGTAATAGATATTGCATATATGTTATCCAAAAAAATTTATTTTAGACAAATAAACAAAAATTATAATAAATAATATGGCATCTTTCATTTTCCAGTCTACACTTTTATCATTTCCACGCAGAGCGTGGGAACGATCCGTGTAAAGTACTTTTGGAAGCAAATGAAGGATGCCATAAATATTAATTTTAAAACATCTAAATAATTAACGCTTCCTGAATGACAAGCTACTCGATGTTCAAAAGTTAGTATTAGGTAATACTCTAATTCCTTACGCTATAAGGCTTCTGTGGGATATAGCGTATAAAACATTACACAGAGCTAATCAAGTAAAAATCTAATTAAAATATGTAATTTCAATATATTTAAGTATATAATCGTTTCCTAACTTTTGAGCATCGAGAGCTAAATAAAGTGTAAACTATCTTGCCACCTATCAGTTCTCCCTGTAGGCTCGAAATTACGACGTTCTGAGTGAGACTGTGCAAATGTAAATCAATAGGTTAGAACAAATTAGACATTATACCGATTTTCATAATTAACTGAATTTAATAGAGAAAATAGAAATCATATCGGTTTTTGTAACACATTGAATTTAATAGAAAAGTTTCTAATTTTTGCAATGGAACCAGTCTTTTGGTTAAAATCGGTATAATGTCTATTGATAGGTGGTAAAAAACTATTATTAATATACAGCATACCAGTACCTACAATACATAATTATTATTACCCTAACTACACCTATCAGTTTTATTTATAGGATGCGCTGAGGTACGAAACGCATCAATAATGATGGGTTTCCCTTTGACTCTTCCCATCCTACATGTAAATAAAATGTTAAAATCTTCATTCAAAAAATGTTAAAGTGCTTTTAGAAGCATAAATATGATGCCCCAAGTTTTTTATGATTGTGTTAAATTTTAAATAAGACTATTAACTTAAATGATTAATCCATATAGTTTAATTCCAATAAACTTAATAAATAAGATATTGAGTATATTGGACTACTGCGCCCAAATGCTAATGTATTTATCTAATCTAATGTTTGATGGGTTTAAAACAATTAGTATTGTTTTTCTATGCTGCTTTTGGTATATCTCACCATCACATGCCAAAAATTTCGTTTTACCACCCAAAGATGTAGATCTAATAGGGAAAGTACATAAAGTTAAGGTAACTATTCCAGAAGATACCTTACTAGATATAGCTAGACGTAATGGTCTAGGATTAGATGAAATAGTCGCTGCTAATCCTAAAGTAGACCAATGGATACCTGCCAAGGGCAATCCTGACATTATATTACCTAACCGTTTTATTTTGCCTAAAGCACCTAGAACTGGAATAGTAATCAATTCACCAGAAAAACGCTTATACTATTTTCCACCAACCGTAGATGGCAAAGCTAAACAAGTAATCACTCACCCAGTAAGCGTAGGTAGAGTAAAATGGAAAACTCCCATTGGTATAACTAAGGTCATATCTAAACAAGCAGATCCAGTATGGAGACCTCCTGCATCCATTCGTGCTGAGGCCATAGAAAATGGTAATCCTTTACCTGCTGTAGTACCAGCAGGACCCGATAATCCTTTAGGTAGATTTGCCATGCGTTTGGCTTTAGGTGGAGGGGGTTATCTAATCCATGGTACTGATAAGCCGTTTGGTATTGGAATGCAAGTAACTCATGGGTGTATGCGGTTATACCCTGAGGATATTGAGACTCTTTTTACAGAAGTTCCAGTTAATACTCAAGTTAATATAGTTAATCAACCGGTTAAATTGGGTTGGTTTGCTATGACTTTATTTATAGAGGTTACAGAGCCATTAGAACAGGATCAGCAAATATATACTAAAGATAAATTGTTACAAATTGCTCTTGAACTTATTAATGCTGAAAAACAACTGCGTTCTTTTAAAATTGACAGTGTTGTATTAATGCGAGCTATCACTGAACAAACTGGAGTTCCAATAGCGATTTCTAAATTTGAAGATTTTTAATTCTACTTTGTCACATTTACAACCCAACATCTTACGACGCATGTATGCTATTTTATAGTGCGCGATATGCACCATACGATCTAATTTGACAAAATAGAATTAAGATATTGATAAAAACGGTTGTGGCTCAAAGGTTAGTGATATGATATACTACATAGATATCAACAATCAACAAAAAATATAAT
>LFCU01000018.1 GCA_001044195.1 Candidatus Achromatium palustre | reverse complement strand
CCCTCTATCAATCCAGTAACGATAAAGTAAAAATTGGGGTTTCGGATAATGTCTACTATCACACTATCTAGGACAGTTTTTTGAGACGAGTTTAGAAGATAGGATAATAAAAATTGTTTTTAAATAACACAATGTTAGTTGATGATTAGACTGAACCAGTCCCGAAAGCTATACTTAGGATATTATTCCCCACAGAAATCGGTAAAATCAAGGATCTGGATTTTTCGTAAAATCAAAAAAAATCATATCAATAAACAATAACACAACTCCAATGCTAATCGCGGTATCTGCTATATTAAAAGCTGGCCAACGCCATGCAGCATAATATAAACTGATAAAATCTACTACCTCTCCTATAAATATACGATCCAACATATTGCCTATTGCACCGCCAATAGTAAGTCCTAATCCTATCCCTAAAATCTTTTGTTTAAAATCGATTTTGCATAACCAATTGATAAGAACCATTAGAACAAATAAGGTTAAAGCAATCAAAAAGTAGCGTTGCCAACCACCAGCATCATTCAAAAAACCGAAAGCAGCTCCGGCATTGTAGACTAATGTTAAATCCAAAGATGGTAATAATTGTATATATCGCTGTGGTTCTAAATATTGTTCTGCAAGTTTTTTCGTAACTTGATCTAAGACAATAATCCATCCAGAAACGATAAGCCAATACAAAGATTTTTGATTACAAGACATAATTTGAAGCTAGATTATGAGATATCGATCCCACGCTCTGCGTGGAAATGCAGTTGGTGACGCTCTGCGTCACAAAAGATTAAATTGTTCACTACTTTTCTATCGAAATTAAGGATGCCTAAATTTTTTACTTCATTAGAAGACATAACATTTTAACGTACTAACACTCCTAACCCTTCAGATTCTAAAGCATTTTCTAGTAATTTATGCACTTGTGCTGCAAAATCGCAGTTTAGAGCGCGTTTTAATAGCTCTCGTGCTTGTCCTAAGGCAAAGGCCCGAATAACAGCCTTGACTGGCAAAATACTGTTAGCGTTCATGCTAAGACTGGTAATCCCCATACCTAACAACAATATTGCAGCCATAGGATTACCTGCCATTTCACCACAAACGCTTACTTCACAGTTTTGCTTAATAGCACCTACCAAAATTTGATTTATAGCTCTTAATACCGCTGGATGTAGATCATCGTATAAGCTTGCAACTTCACGATTATTGCGATCCACTGCTAGTAGGTATTGGGTGAGATCATTAGTGCCTATGGATAAAAAGTCAACCCGTTTTGCTATTGCTTCTACTTGATAAACTGCTGCGGGTACTTCTACCATTACCCCAATTTTCGGCATAGCAAATAGGATATGATCTTCTAATAATTCTTGATATGCACGTTTTATCAATTCTAAAGCTTCATCTACTTCCTCAAGCGTACTAATCATAGGTAATAGAATGCGAGCATTATCAAGACCTATAGCCGCTTGCATTATGGCTCGTACTTGGGTTAAAAACAATTCTGGATGATCTAAAGATATACGAATACCACGCCACCCAAGAAATGGATTAGATTCGTTGATGGGAAAATAAGGTAGGCTTTTATCGCCACCAATATCTAGAGTTCTAAAGGTAACAGGTTTGGGATGAAATAGGGTTAGGATGCGACGATATTCATCTATTTGCTCTTCTTCACTAGGAAACCTGTCTCTTATCATAAATGGCACTTCAGTACGATATAATCCTACTCCACTAGCTTCCTCAATCCCCATCATAGGATGGGATTCTGATGCTAAACCAATATTTAAGTATAAAGGTAAGGGATGATTATCCAGAGTGCAGGATGGTAAGCCTTGTAGAACATCCAAAGATTCTACTAATGCTCGATCTGCATTAGCAAGACGTTGATATTCTTCACGCTCCCCTGGAGTTGGCATTATATAGATTCTGCCATGATGGCCATCTAAGATTACTTCTAGTCCATCCATGCGTCCTAAGGGCAAGTTTGTAACTCCCATAACAGCAGGTACACCCATGCCATAAGCAAGAATAGCAACGTGAGATGATTTGGAGCCAGTCGTTGATATCACACCAACTAAGCGTTCTCTAGGTACATCAGCAAGTTGGGAGGCTGATAGGTCTTCGCCTGCTAATATGGTTTGTTGAGGATATTCTCGGGTTTGGACATTGTCTTGTAAATGCATTAGAATACGTTGTCCAAGATCGCGAATATCCCTAGCTCGTTCTCTTAAATATGGGTCTTCCATTTCCTCAAATATTAAGGCATGTTCATGAATAGTTTCTCGCAAAGCACCTTGCGCCCAATTACCATTGTGGATGCGTTGTATCACATCTTCGCTTAGAATATCGCTTTGCAGCATCAATTTCCAAGCGTCAAAAAGTGCTTGGTCTTCATCAGATAACCAACCTTTAGTGCGTTTTGCTAGAGCATCAAGGTCAGCGTAGGCTCTAGCAAGGGCATTTTTAAAAGTAGTAATTTCCGCTTCTAAATCTTCAACTGGATGATCAGGTACGGCATTTAGGTCTGCTAATGGATATACTACTAATAGATTTCCTATAGCTATACCGTTAGAGCCAGGTTGGCCTTGGAAAAATTTATTGTTAAGGTCTTTTTGGTTTTGTAAACGTTTTAGTTCGCCACTGGCTTTGGCGTGAGTAATGGCTCCAGCTAGTTGTGCTGCTAGTGTCATTACGAAGGTTACATCTTGATCAGCAAAACAAAGAGATTTGCGACGACGCATTACCAGGACACCTAAAACTTTGCGGTGTTGGATAATAGGTACTCCTAAAAATCCGTGGTAGCCAATTTCTCCGGTTTCTGAAGTTAATACGTATTGAGGATGGGTTGCAGCTTCAGATAGATTAAGAGGTTCAGCGCGTTCACTTACTACTCCAATGAGTCCATGTCCCATTGGTAAGCGTACTTTGCCTACAGCATCTCTACATAATCCATCAGTGGCCATTAGGATATATTCTTGTTGCTCTGAATTGTTTAGGTAAACAGAACAAACATCTGCTGCAATAGCCTGTTTTACTCGACATACAATAACTGCAAGAGCACGCTTTAAATTAGGTGCGTCATTAACTTCTTGGATAATTCCATGAAGCAAATTAAGCGTATTGCTAGTGGTCAAAACGTGCTGCTCCAAATTTTATATATTATGTTGATTTGTAGGTGCGATTAGCTTTAGCGTAATCGCACTGATTTAGGATCTGGCTGATAATAACTTCCCGAAAAATGATTGTTTTACCAGATAGTATAATCAGTTGTAAAAGATTTAGGCAAGTTATTAGTGGCTAAATCCTTAAAACATAAAAAAATGGAAATTACCGAATTTATAAGTGCGATTACGCTAAAGCTAATCGCACCTACTCTAACCATTATCGAAATGAAATTCCAATTTGGTATCACCTACTTGAATCATATCACCTTCTTTTAAAGGTACACCAGCACTGGAAACTGGTCCTCCGTTTAAAGTACTCATACGTTTACCACCCAGATGTTGTAATACATAAACTTGACCACGACGTGAGATTACTGCCAAGTTTCCACCTGGTGCTCCAATAGAATATAAAGATCTTTCTATTGTTTCAGATTTACCAGCATCAGCCCCCGTATTATATTTAACGTAAGCTTTGCCACTGCCAGATACAGCAGGTTCTGGGGTTGCTAATGTTGTTGTGGATGTTGTTGATGGACGATTTGATGTCAACGCTGCTGCTGAACCAAATACAGTTTTTTCATTATCCTCAGTGTCGCTTACTGATTCATCGGTAAGACATAGTTCATGAGTTCCAATTTGTAATCTATCTCCGTATTTGAGCAATTGTTTACGTACACGTCGTCCATTAACAGAGATACCATTTGTACTATCCAGATCTTCAACGAAATAACCACCATAGTTTTTGGAAATTTTTGCATGATGCCTACTAACTAATGGATCACGTACTACAATATTGCAATCTGCACCACGTCCAATTAATATTTCCTGTTCATCGAGCGGCCATTCCGACAAGAGCTGATCTTCTACTGTAACAACAAGCTTTGTCATGATAGACTCATTAGATCATATCTATACTATAATAAAGCGGAAAAAGAAATATGCAGTAGTAATCACCTACTTATCTTGCAAGCATTTCAACAAGTACTACTGTAATGTTATCCCTTCCTCCTGCATCACAGGCAAGCCTTACTAAACTTTTAGCTTTTACATCCAGGCTTGATTTATTGTTATTGAGGACTTGTTCCATGGAGTGTTGATCTATCATGTGATTAAGTCCATCGCTACAAAATAGCAAAATATCTCCTTTAACTAACCCCACAGTTTCCATGTCTATGGTGAGAGGTCCTTCTGCACCCAAGGCCCTTGTTAGGACATTTTCGCCTACTCCATTAGCTATAGCAGCTTTTATCGAAGGAAAAAGATGTTGGTTTACAAGCTCTTGTACAAGGGTATGGTCTGTAGTTAGTTGATTTAAACGTTGATTGCGTAATAGATATAGTCGAGAATCGCCAACCCAAGCAAATCCTAGTTTATTGTTGCGTAAGATTCCAACTACAATGGTGGTTCCCATACCACGTCGTGCTGGTACTTCACGAACCGCTTGAGCAATAGCGTCATCAGCTTGCTCTATTGCATCTTTAACCTGTTTTAAACAACGTTCTAGGGATACTTCTCCATGTATTTGTTTTTGTAAATAGTTTAGGACTGTTTTTGATGCGATGGCACTTGCAATCTCGCCAGCACTGTAACCACCCATACCATCAGCTACTACAACAATGCCCTCTTTGTCTGAAAATTCGAAGGCATCTTCATTGCCAGCTCTTAAAAGGCCCTTATCTGTTAAAGCCGCAAATTTAAACTGCAGGGGATCATATCCCTTGGTACTTTGTTCCATTTAATTTCCCCCGCTATTTAACATGGAACGCATAGTTTTATTATCCTTTGGATGGCATCTTTCATTTGCAGGATCGTTCCTTTACTACAAGGCATCCTTAATGGTTAGATTGGCAAATAATGTGTTCATTATACCGTTGCAATGAAAGATGCCTTTGGGTCTATTATTTTTTAGTTCCGCTAAGATAGTTTTCCAGGCGTTGCGCTGGGACATATCCTGGCAATATACGGCCATTTTCTAAAATAATGGATGGAGTGCCAGCAATCCCCATCAATTCTCCAAGCTTCATATGTTTCTGTACTGGATTATCGCAAGTGAGATTAGGTAAGGTTTTACCTGCTTTGGCATCAGTGAGAGCTTGGTTTCTATCTTTAGAACACCAGACATTTACGGATTTAGTATAGGATTTGCTATTGACACCAGCTCTAGGATACAATAGGTACTGTACTTTAATTCCTTTTGCCATAAATTCACCGATTTCTCTATGTAATTTGCGGCAATATCCACAATCAATATCAGTGAAGACTGTTATAGTATGTTTGGGATTTGGGGGAGTAAAGACTACCATTGGGGTTTGTGGTAGTTTGCTTAAGGCGGTTTGTTTTAAGGCATCACGTCTGATTTTGGTTAGATTTTTACGAGTATTTACATCTAGTAGATTGCCATGGAATAGGTAGCGACCATCAGCACTCATGTAAAATACTCGGGAGCCTGCAGTTACTTCATAGAGTCCGGGGACAGGTGATAGTATTATGCTTGCAATACTATCGTCTGGTAGTATTTTTTGGACACTTTGGCGTACAGCAGCTTCATCAGCTATTGCAATATTGATTCCTATTCCCATGGCTGCGAATATACTAAAAATCCATATAATTCGTTGCCGTACAGCCCAACATTTTGTACTCATTGATTTTAAAGTCCTCATCGATTAAAGAAGTGGTTATTATGTTATACTATTCACTTATGTTATACTATTCACGAGCTTCAATCCAAGCCATTTGTATTGCTTCCAATATTTTTTCTCCTGAGCCATTGTGGCGGTCCGAAAATTTGGGTAGGGCTAATATCCAATCTTTTAGATCTACAAAATTGACGTATCTAGGATCTATATCAGGATATGTCTCATCTAAGGCATAAGCAAGGTCCTGAGTATCAGTCCATTTCATATTCATAGCATTATAGAGTGTTAGCACGGTATTGGATAGATATATTTAAAAATAATTTAAGATTGGGTTTAAAAATGTAATGATGTTCTAAAATTTTAATAGTGCTTAAAATTTAATAATACTTAATAGTATTTAAAAATTTAATTCAATGATGCTCAGAGACCATATTGAGTGTGTATTTGGGAATTTCTATCACCAAATCCCTATCAGTTACGATAGCTTGACATCCTAAACGCGATTCTGGTTCTAAACCCCAGGCTTTGTCTAGGAGATCCTCTTCAATTTCAGATGCGGTTTCTAATGAATGCAAACCTTCTCTTACTATGATATGGCAAGTAGTGCAAGCGCACGATTTTTCACAAGCATGTTCTAGTTCTATGCCATGAGTTAATGCTGCATCCAAGACACTAATCCCAGGTTCAGTCATGATTACAGCACCGTCAGGACAGATTTCGGCATGAGGTAAAAAGATAACCTGTGGCATGTATTTCTTACCTTACAAGATAATTTGGTAAATTATAGATTATTTATACATCTTATAATAATAACTTATAGTTATATAGTTATATAGTTACATTATCAATTTTCAACCCGGTTAAAGCCTGTTGTATCCCTAAATTCATACGACGCTCTACATAAAAATTACAAATCTCCTCTAATTTTTCCCTAGATTGATTAATTGTAATGGCATCTGTACCTTGTGTACTAGACTCAAGAGTTTGCAACGCCTGATCTATCAACTCTCTTTCCTGAGAGTTCAATAATGTATCGCCATCTGTATCTAAAGCACTATTAAGACTTACAATGACTTGTTGTGCCGCTACTTGAGCTTCCCGTAATTTACGTGCTTCTAAATCGTCTTGAGCATAGCTTATGGCATCCTTGAGCATACCCTCAATTTCTTGGTCTTGTAATCCATACGATGGTTTGACAGTAATTTGGGCTTGGATATTTTTAGTGCGTTCCGTGGCAGTGACAGATAAGAGACCATCAGCATCTACAGTAAAAGCAACTTGAATTCTAGCAGCACCAGCTACCATTGGTGGAATCCCTCGTAGCTCAAAACGAGCTAACGAACGACAGTCTTGGGCTAAATCTCGCTCTCCTTGGACCACATGGAGTGCTAAGGCTGTTTGGCCATCTTTAAACGTGGTGAACTCCTGGGCACGAGCTACTGGTATAGTGGTATTGCGGGGGATGATAGGTTCTACCAGCCCCCCCATGGTTTCGATCCCTAATGATAAGGGGATTACATCTAGTAACAATATATCATGGTGGGTTGGATTACCAGCAAGTGTATTGGCTTGAATTGCAGCACCAAGAGCGACTACTTTGTCAGGATCTAGTTCTGTTAAGGGCGGCACTCCAAAAAATTCTGTAACTAGCTGCCGAACTTTGGGGATTCTAGTAGCACCACCAACTAAGACTACTTTGGTAATATCTTGAAGGTGTAATCCAGCATCACGCAAAGCACGGCGACATGGAGTTAATGTGCGACGTAATAGTGGTTCTATTAGAGTATCAAAAGTATTTCTATCTAAAATGCCTAGATCGGTATCTGATAAAGTCTCATGAATTAAAGTCTCATGAATGTTATTGGATTTATGTGTCCCATGAGATACATCAGAACTATTGGAATTATTAGGATTATTAGGATTAATATGGAAACTTGGTATTCTAACCGATACCTGTTCTGTGGTACTTAAGGTTTCTTTGATAGTACAAGCATATTGTAGCAAAGCTCTTGAGGTATGATGGTCAATATTACCATCTATATTGGACTCTAAAGTAGTTTTTTGTAGCATCCAATCCATTACTAATAGATCTATATCATCCCCACCTAAAGCTGCATCTCCTGCGGTAGCTAATACTTCAAAAACACCTTTTTGCAGGCGTAAGATCGATACATCGAAAGTACCACCGCCTAAATCATAGATTACATGTATGCCTTCAACTTCTTGGTCTAAACCATAAGCTAGTGCAGCCGCTGTAGGTTCATTAATTAAACGTAAGACGTTGAGACCTGCAAGTTTAGCAGCATCTTTAGTAGCTTGACGTTGCGCATCATCAAAATAGGCAGGTACTGTAATGACAGTTCCAGTTAAAGTACCACCTAAATAATCTTCAGCACGATGTGCTAGAACTTTAAGAATTTCTGCTGAGACTTCAATAGGGGTAATTTTATTGTAATTAGTATGGATGCGTGGTATTGTGGCATTTTTTTCTAAAGTAAATCTATAAGGTAGGCGTTTTTCTGGAGCTGTTAGAGTGTCTAGGCTATGACCAATGAGGCGTTTTACTGATACTATGGTGTTTGATGGATCATGAGTAGCTGCTTGCTTGGCTTCAGCTCCCACTATAATACTGTTAGATAGGTAACGTACTACAGAAGGCAAAAGGTGCTGTCCTTGAGGGGCGGCTAGAGTTTTTGGAGTGCCATTTTCTACGATTGCTACCAATGAGTTAGTAGTACCCAAATCAATCCCAGCGGTTAGTTTACGTTGATGGGGATTCGGGGATTGGCCAGGTTCAGAAATTTGTAGCAATGTCATTTTTGTTGTATTTATTTTTTAAAATTTCTTTTAGTCTTCTTTTAGTCTTCTTTTAGTCTATAGTCTATTCTTAATCTATTTTGGAATTCTTAGATAAGATCAAAATTCTGTTGTGAAGTACCAACATGTATACACATATTAATAAATCCGAACATGGGAATGATAAACCCATTATCTACTCGCTGATTCTGCAAAAATGGTCAAGGCTTAGGGTTACTTAAACACTTGAGTTCTCAAGTAACAATAAACTTGAGTCCGTTTTTTAATGTGGAAGGCTAATCACCCCAAGTTTGTTAATTAAACTAAATTAGAAAAATAATGTCAAATTTTTTTGCACATTATTTTCAAACATTGATTGTACAATATATACATATTGTATTAATATGTAGATAGTTATCAATATTTTTATATACTATAATCTAATAGCAATTATTCTTGCATCCTGATTATAGATTTAGTATTATAGAATGATAAGGATATTTGGATATATCTAAATATCCTAAAATATAACTTTAGCACAAAATACAAGTATCTTTACTCATGATAATACACAACCTACTATAAATTTGAATACTATAATTTAAATATCATCAATTTAGTATTTAATCGTTTAGACTTTGAGTTACTATTAGTATAGTATCAAATAGTATATAGTATAGTATCAAATTAAACCATAGTGTAATAAAAACTTACTGCAAATCTTTTAAGGATTATAACATAATGAGTTTTACATCCATATTTTCATATCGAAACATTAATATATTATCATACGTATCTATAGCTATATTAGGATTCGCTTTATTATTCACGCCACCCATTTCTTTGGCTGGAGAAATGCAGGATAATGAGCCTGCAACTGATACACCAGTTTCACAAGATAATTCCACAACATCCTCATACACACCAGAAGTTAATACTACAAATAAAATTCAGTCTCAAGATACTCAATCAACTCCTGCAAAGAATGATACCCAATCAACTCCTACAAAAGATGACATCCAAGCACTTTCTGCCAAAGATGCAACAATCTCTAAATTACAAGCACAATTACAACAACTTCAATCCCAAAATGCTAAACTACAAACTGATATTAAAAAGCAGCAGCACCAATTAACTCAAACTAATAAAGTACTCCAAGCGACTAGACTCATCGTTGTTAATTTACAAACCATAAATAAAAAAGCGCATAACGATATTACCACAGTCCGTGAAGATTTTGCTAAACAAAAGCAAGTATTGGATGAAACCACCCAGGCTTTGGATGTAGAGCAGAAAAAAACTAAGGAATTACAAGCAGAACTTGTAGCCAGCCAGGATGAGGCTACAAAACTACGCCAAAATCTTGCCAAAATGCGAGAAAATTTAGAGATTGCGCTTAAATCTCTTACCAATGAACAACAAGCGGTGGCAAGATTTCAGGGGATTGTGGAAACAGCTCAGAAGCTCAATGTAGAGTTACGACAAAATTTAAATACCCAACAGTCTAAACTTGTTGATACTAATAAAAATCTTGATACAAAACGTGAAGAATTAGAAGCTGCAACTATAGCATTAGAAACTGAGCGTCAGACTACTGCTAAATTACAAACCAAGTTACAACAATTTCAAGATACTATTAATTCAGTACGCCAAGAAGTAACTACTGTACGCCAAGAATTAGATACAGCTAATAATGCCTTAGAAACTGAGCGAGAGAATACTGCTAAATTACAAACCAAGTTACAACAAGCCCAAGATACTATTAATTCAGTACGCCAAGAAGTAACTACTGTACGCCAAGAATTAGATACAGCTAATAATGCCTTAGAAACTGAGCGAGAGAATACTGCTAAATTACAAACCAAGTTACAACAAGCCCAAGATACTATTAATTCAGTACGCCAAGAAGTAACTACTGTACGCCAAGAATTAGATACAGCTAATAATGCCTTAGAGACTGAGCGAGAGACTACTGCTAAATTACAAACCAAGTTACAACAATCTCAAGATACTATTAAGACTGCACATCAAGAAGTAACTACAGTACGCCAAAAATTAGATACAGCTAATAATGCCTTAGATACTGAGCGAGAGACTACTGCTAAATTACAAACCCAATTACAACAGGCTCAAGATAATATTAAATCAACACGTCAAGAAGTAACAACAGTACGCCAAGAACTAGATACAGCTAATACTACATTAGAGACCGAACGCCAAACCACTACCAAGCTCCAAATAGAAGCCAATAAAGCCCATAGTACCATTAAAAAATTACGCAAAGACATAGCTACCCAAACCCAACAACTCACTGCAACTACCAAAACTATAGATACCGAACGCCAGGAAAAAGCAAAGCTGCAACAACAACTACAACAAACTACTGTTAAAGTCACGGAGTTAGAACAAAATCTCGCTACTACTAAAGCACTACTACCAGAAACACAAGGCGGAACTGCCACTGTAGAATCACTCCAAGCAACCGCTCGTACTATAGCTGAATCATTAGCACCATATCGAGGACGTACCCCCCGTGATACAGTAGCTAGAGAACAGTATAATACCAAAGTAGCACAATTAGCCCAAACCCAATTGCAAATTGCTATAGCCACAGGTGCTAGAGGAGTTCGTAGATTACATAGAAGTGATAGTTTAAGCCGGATAGCATATTATAACTATGGGCGCCGTGATTGGAGAAAGATTTACAATGCTAACAAATATGTATTAAAAGCTCCTCGTGCCGTAGCTGATATAACCATAATTATTCCCTAAAATTACTTCTACTAGGCTTAAGCTCGTGGATCTGATGGTGCGCATTGCGCACCATACATGCAAGTTTTTAGCTCATAAAGTCATTATTTATTGAGAAGTTACAAAATCCTGGGATATTAACCATGCAAAGCACCAAAAGCCTAACTAACCAATTCCTAATAGCAATGCCAGGTTTAGAAGACCCTAATTTTTCACGAACTGTTACTTATATATGCGAACATAATGAACAGGGAGCTATGGGAATTATAGTCAACCGCCCCATCAACATACGCCTTGGTGAGATGTTGGATCAGCTAGAAATCTCCTCTATTCACACAGATACCAGAAATATACCCATATATCTTGGTGGCCCAGTCCAAACTGATCGTGGCTTTGTCATCCACTCTGGTCATCAAACTTGGGATTCAACTCTACAAATAGCACCAGAAATAAATATAACCACATCTCGAGATATACTAGAGGCCATTGCTCAAGGTAGAGGTCCAACTTATGTTCTAATTGCTTTGGGTTATGCAGGATGGCTTAGTGGCCAAATTGAAGAAGAAATAGGTACTAATACATGGTTAAGTAGCCCCGCTAGTGCTAATGTATTATTTAGTATCCCGACCGAACAACGCTGGCAAGCTGCGGCCCAAGGTTTAGGCATAGACATGGGATTTTTAAGTGTAACAGCAGGACATGCTTAAACTTTAATATTAAATGACATAAATTTACTAAATGACATCATTTTATGACCCTTCTACTTAAATCGTTCCCATGCAGGGTGTGGAACGATAATTTCTATTAAATGGCATATTTTATGACCCTTCTATTTGGGTTTGATTTCGGTCCCAAAAAAATTGGTATTGCAGTAGGACAGACTATTACAGGTTCAGCATCCCCACTAACCACTATACGCTCTAAAAACAATCGTCCTGATTGGCAACGCATCAGTGAACTAATAGCCAATTGGACTCCAGAAGCATTCGTTGTCGGTATACCTTACGATTTGGATGATACAGAAATGGACTGGGCACCGCAGGTATATAGATTTTCAAGACAACTAGCCGGACGCTTTCGTCTACCAGTTTACCAAGTAGATGAACGCCTTACATCAAAAGAAGCAAGAAATCTTATGGGACGTGCCGCTACTTCATTAGAAGCAATAGACGCAGTAGCAGCTGCCCTTATCTTGGAAACTTGGCTCAGTGAACAACACTAATATTTGGCAAGATCCAACAGCCTTAGACGCTATCCTAAGAAACATGTCTGATGCTTTAAAAACTGTCTGCATTACAAAGCAGATAGAACAACCACTTATGGTAGGAATTCATACTGGTGGAATCTGGATAGCACAGCGGTTACAACACCTATTAGAAATATCAGAACCACTGGGAGCTTTAGACATCTCATTCTATCGCGATGACTTTACCCGCATTGGTCTCCATCCTTTGGTACGTCCTTCACATCTTCCAATTGCAATAGATGATCGTAATATAATATTGGTTGATGATGTATTGTATACCGGTCGCACTATTCGAGCAGCCCTCAATGCCCTATTTGATTATGGTCGCCCCGCTTTAGTCTTATTAGCTGTCCTCGCAGTGCGTAACGGTCGCGAACTCCCTATCGCACCTGATATTACTGGTTTACAGATTGAACTATCACCAGATCAATATTTGAAACTAGAAGGCCCTGAACCATTAAGCCTTGTACTTGATAACGCCAGTTAATAATCTATTTAAATCAAAACAGGCAATGCTTGATACTCACAATTTGCAGCTAGATCAAAATGGACGTTTACGACATTTTTTAACCATAGAAGGACTCAACAAAGCCCTATTAACAGAAATCCTGGATACGGCTGATAGTTTTGCTGCTGTTGCAGAACGCAAAGTCAAAAAAGTCCCCCTATGTCATGGCAAAATTGTCGTTAATCTATTTTTTGAAACTAGCACCCGAACTCGTACAACTTTTGAACTGGCTGCTAAACGCCTATCTGCTGATGTTTTAAACTTTAATGCCAGTACCTCTGCTACAGCAAAAGGTGAAACCCTGCTAGATACCCTTCGGAATCTAGAAGCTATGCACTGCGACATGTTTATCGTGCGCCATAAAGACAGTGGTGCTGCACACTTTTTTGCCCGTCACGCCGCACCTAACGTTAGTATTCTAAATGCTGGTGATGGCCGTCATGCTCACCCAACTCAAGCTATGCTGGATATGCTTACTATTCGACGGCACAAACAGGATTTTTCTAAATTATGTGTCGCTATTATAGGGGATTTGCTGCATTCTCGAGTAGCACGTTCGCAAATTTTGGCCCTAAATACCTTAGGAGTTGAGGAAATACGCACTATTGCTCCTAGAACCCTCCTGCCAACGCAAATCGAATCGCTTGGAGTAAAAGTATATTACAATTTACAGCAAGGCATTAAGGATGTGGATGTAATCATTGTCTTGCGTTTACAAAAAGAACGTATGGCTTATGGCTTATTGCCCAGCGAACATGAATATTTCCGCTTATTTGGCCTTACTGAAGACCGTCTATCCCAAGCCAAACCAGATGCCATAATCATGCATCCTGGCCCTTTAAATCGCGGCGTAGAATTAAGTTCCCAAGTAGCAGACAGCAATCGTTCCGTCATCTTACAGCAGGTAAGCAACGGTATTGCAGTGCGTATGGCCATTATTGCAATGGCTTTAGGCAATACTAAGGCAACATCATGAAACCAACACCAAGAATTAGTATCTATGATGGGCACCTTATAGATCCAGCCAATGGTATCGATGCACCGTTTGATGTGCATATTCAAGACGGTCACATTGTTGCATTAGGTACAGCACCGGCTAATTTTCAACCAACATTAAGTATATCCGCTGCAAATCAGATCGTTTGTCCGGGGTTTATCGACTTAGCTGCAAGACTACGCGAACCAGGTCAAGAATTTAAGGCTACTATAGCATCTGAGACTATTGCTGCTGCGGCTTCAGGTATCACTACCTTATGTTGCTTACCAGATACCCAACTCGCTATAGATACGCCAGCAGTTGCTAAATTAATTCGCCAACAAGCAGAGCGCACTGGTAAAACTCGAGTATTACCAGTTGGTTCTATGATTCGAGGTTCTAATGGCGAATCTTTAAGCGATATGGCCGCCTTACATGAAGCCGGCTGTTTGGCGGTCAGTAACGTAGCGTTTCCATTTAAAAATACTCTAATAGAACGTCACGCTTTAGAATATGCTGCAAGTTTTGGTCTTACTTGTATTCTTCAACCTATAGATTATGCCTTGCAAGATCATGGCTGTGTACATGAAGGGCATATTGGGGCTAGGCTAGGACTGCCTAGTATTCCTGAAACTGCCGAAACAGTTGCCCTGGCTCGAGATCTGTTACTTGCTGAAGCTATAGGTTCCAAAATACATATCCATGCTTTGTCTACGGCCAAAGGCGCAATTTTGTTTGGACGCAGCCGTTATCAGAATACGGCTTTAAGTGCAGATGTTGCTATCCATCAATTACATTTAACTGAAGATCATGTAGATGGTTTTGATAGCAATTGTCATGTACTACCACCTTTAAGAAATGTTGCAGATCGAGAGGCATTGCGCCAAGCGATAGCAAAAGGACATATTACTGCGATATGCTCGGATCATCAACCGCATGAACCAGATGCCAAAACTAATCCATTTCCGGTAACTGAGCCTGGTATTTCCGGGCTTGAAACTCTCTTACCTCTAACCTTAAAGCTAGTACATGAAGGCATATTAGATCTTAGCACGGCTATAGAACGCTTAACTTGGGGGCCTGCTTGTTGTCTAGGTTTATCTTTGGGACGTTTAGAAGAAGGGACTATTGCCGATGTGTGTATTTTCGATCCTAATATATCTTGGCACGTTGACAAGACCAAATTTTTAAGTCGTGGCCAAAATACGCCATTTCATGGCTGGGATCTCAAAGGCCAAGTGAATTGGACAATTTTAGAAGGCTATCCAACCTTTCAACGGCATCAGAATTTATAACTGGATAGGGTAGGCGGGACTGGTTCAGTCTAATTCATCAACTAACATTATGTTATTTAAAAACAATTCTTATTATGCTATCCTCTAAAATCGTCTCAAAATTTTGTCCTAGATAGGTGATAGTGTCAATTTGAAAAATTTGCTTGTAAATTTTCTATTGTGAGACCTTACAACTATTATA
>LFCU01000017.1 GCA_001044195.1 Candidatus Achromatium palustre | reverse complement strand
ATGTTGATAATATAATCAATCTATAAATTGTAAACAGGAAATGAAGGATGCCTTGTCAGAAATTAAATTTAACAAAATGGTATGCTAAATCCTTGATTACACTGCATAATTTTATATAATAGACATTATCCGAAACCAGTCATTCCTGCGAAAGCAGGAATCTATATCTTAACAATCATCTTATGTTTGTTAGGATGGTAGAGGGTTTCGGATAATGTCTAATATATGCCCACAGAAAGCGGTAGAATCAGTATCGAAACCTTCATTTGCGAAGTACTCATCCACAGTAAGTGTTAGAAACAGAACATGTTGTCAAAAGTATCCACACCTTGCAATGATCAAATTACCAATTGTATTAAAATCAGCATACTTATCTTCTTTTGTTTGAGTTTGGTTAATATAGCTTTATTACCATTAGGACTCGACGAAGCCTATTATTGGTATTGGGCCAAACATCCAGATCTTAGCTATTTTGATCATCCCCCGCTCTTAGCCTGGATTATATGGCTTGGTACTAACTTGGGCAATGACCATGAATTTTTTGTACGTATTGGAGGTTTTATATTTCTATGGGTAGGACTAGGTTTTAGTTTTGCCACCTCTAGATTGCTCTTTCCTAGAGCACCTAAAGCATTTAGTTGGGAATATTTATTTGTACTCAACTTAACTATTATTGTACCTGGAGTCAGTATCATCCAAACCCCGGATACTCCGTTATTAGCCTGCTGGATGTTGGCTCTATATTTTGGTGCTTCTGTTGTTATGCATCAGCAAAAATATGCTTGGTATGGCTTAGGTTTGGCTATTGGATTAGGTCTTTTGAGCAAATACACTATGGTATTATTTGTACCTAGTTTATTACTATTTTTGATACTGTCTCCTAAGCATAGATTTTGGTTTGGGCGTAAAGAACCTTGGATAGGGGCTATGTTAGCTTTAATAGTGTGGCTACCTGTTCTAATATGGAATATCCAACATGATTGGGTCTCTTTTCATTTTCAATTACAACATGGACTAGTGGCCTCTAGTAACAGCAGCGATTGGCTAGAAAAATTAGGCTTATATATAGCGGGGCAAGCTATTATAGTCTCCCCGCTTTTAGGCTTAAGTTTTGTAGGCTCTAGTCTCGCTGCAAGTAAAGAAGACATGCAAAATCCAGTATACATTTTCTTATTTTGTATGACCTGGCCTACCATTATCTTTTTTGCTTGGAGTTCATTACAGGGTAATCAAGCTGAACCGAATTGGCCTGCACCAGCTTATATTGCAGGCATATTGTTAAGTTGGGCATTATTACGGCACCATAAGCTAACCACTGTTAAATATAAGGTAATTCAATTTGTTATTGCTGTCTCATTAGTTATCAATATAACTTTACGCTCTCATTTGCTTATACCCTGGCTACCAATTCCTCCTAAGCATGATCGGTTGCGAGAATTTGCAGGTTGGCCCGCATTAGGTCAACAGATTAAGAAAATAATAGATACTTACCCGCAAACTAAAGAATGGTTTATCTTAGGAGATCGTGGTACTACTTTAGCTGAAGCTCTATACTATACGCAACGCCATGTCAAGTTTCCATTGCTAGGTTTTGATCCACAACGCCCTGAGCGTTATTTGTTTTTACACAATGTGCCTCAACACTTTACAGGTAAAAATGCCATTATTGTAGCCAGACAACCAACACTTGTTACCAAACGTTTTGCTAAATTTTTTACAAAACTTACTATGATAGCTCCAAGATATCAACATAGGTATCGCAATGTTACGATTGAGCGATTTAATATTAGCCTGTATGTAGGAGAGAATTTTCAACCGCGCTAAATGTATGATACGCATCGCGCACCACAAAATATCCATTGTAAGACCTTGGGATATCAATGTGCCAAAGTAGAATTAACAATCAGCACTAAAGCGAATAGTACCCCACCTTTTACAACCTGGACATTGCCAATGCAGATGATTAGACATAAATCCACATTTGACACACCTGTACTTTTGCTGATCTTTGGCAACCTGATCCAAGGCTTGTTGGATAATTTTCAGCAACTCCTGCGAATTTGCAAAGTTTTTGCTCTTGGTACTACGTTTTATAAGAAGAGCAATAAAATATTTCACCGTTAATAAATCTGTATGCTCATGCAAATGAGCTTGAAATAATAACTCAATATCCGCTAATTTCTTTTCAGAAGTTTCTAATTCTGCTAAAGCTAATAGTATCTGTGGATCATGCTGTATGGTATAGAGTTCATACAGATACTCTATTAATGCCTCTTCCTGATTTAATTGCTTATGAATTGCTATTAATCCTGAAGCTGTTTCTGAAAAAAAATTAGGATTTTGCGCAAGAGCCTGCTTATAATACTGTATTGCTGCGTTATAATCCCTACGCTGTTGTGCAAGTTTGGCTTTCAGTAATATGGCCCGTATACAGGTAGGGTCCATCTGTAACGCCTGCTCTGTAAAAGACCAAGCATCGGTTAAATAATATATCTTTATCGCCTCTTCAGCCTGCTCACAGTAGTAATGAGCACTGTCAATTTTTTGTGATTGCCCCGTGACATTGGAAAGTTGCGAAGCTATTTTAAGGCATTTCTCCCAATCTTTCTCCTGCTGATAGATTTCTTTTAAATTTTGTAGGGCTGGTTTTAAATAAAAACCCATATTTATTAGTTCTAGGTGTAGATTTTCAGCCCTATCAATCAAACCAGCACTCATATAATCTTGGCCTAGCTCTAATAATGCTGCTGCATACTGGGTTGCTGTAAGATCAGCATGGGCGATGATGTTTTGATGTATTTTAATGGCCCGTTCTACTTCTCCACGGCGGCGAAATAAATTGCCAAGGGCTAGATGGGTTTCTATGGTTTCGGCAGTAACTTCTAGCGATTCTATAAATAAGTCTATGGCTTTATCTGGTTGTTCGCTTAACAGAAAGTTAAGGCCACGAAAATATATTGGCTTCTGGGAAATAACAGATTGCTGTGATTCGGTTTTGCTATATCTACCAAGTATCCAGCCTAAGACGCTGGCTATTAGTAGTAGCAATGCCAACAGATCATACATTTTACGTGATTTATAGGGGCGTACTATAACAATGTAGCAAGGATACTTGTGGCTTGTGCAAATTTGTCATTATCGATAAGTAGTTGTAGGTGTTGGACTAGACCTGGATTGAGTGCTTGCTCTAGCTTATGACGTTGCTTGGCAAACATATTTAAGGAATCCTGTTCATTTTCGAATTTTAGACACTCTATTAGGTCTATTATGGCATTTTGATCAAGCTCTTCTGATTTTGAATGTTGTTTTTTAGTGTTTATATGTTTGGTGTCTGTGTTGTTAGAATTTGTATAATCTAAGGTTTTTAGGTACTGTTCGATTGCTTTAAATAGAGCTTTACTTTGAGATTCTAGTTGGATTATTTGTGCGTTAAGATCATCTATTTTGTCTCCACGCAGCATTTTTTCAATATGAGAGGTGAGTTCAAACATGGTATTGGCTCCAAGGTTGCCTAGGATACCTTTTAGTCCATGTAATAATTGCATGGCTTCTTCTTTTTTTTCCAGTTCTAAGGTAGTTTTGACTTGGGATACTACGTCCTGGTGATGGATACAGGCTGTTTTTAGTAAGGAATGGTAGAGCTTTAGGTTGCCATTAATTCGGTGTAATGCTTTTGCAGTATCTACTCCAGCGATTTCAGGAATAGTTGGCCCTGCTAAATTATTTTTGGATAGTGCAACTGTTGGTATGTTAGTTAATTCTTGGTGGCGTGGTGGTATCCATTCTAGTAGCTTGTTGCGTAATATGATGGGATCTATGGGTTTGGCTATATGATCATTCATGCCCACATCTATACAGGCTTGGCGGTCTTTTTCCATTACAGCTGCGGTCATAGCAATGATAGGGATGGTGTCAAATTGTTGGATTTGACGGATCTTGCGGCTGGCTTGAAAGCCATCCATAACTGGCATGTGTAAGTCCATTAGTATGATGTCATAAGGTTGTATGGCCAGTTTTTTTAGGGCTTCTTTGCCATTATTGGCAACGGTTACTTGCATGTTTAGGGTTTGTAACATGTCAATGGCTACAGTTTGATTGATTTTATGATCTTCTACTAATAGTACCTTGGATCCATTGATTGCTGCGAGTTGTTGGTCTAGCGATAATTGGGTAACATCTGATGAAGAATCGGTTTCAAGTTTTTTTAGATTGGTTTTGTTGTTATTTTGTGGATTGCTTATAGAATTTAAATCTATAATAGGAGTTTTGCCATCAATAGCGGTCTTACCATTTTGGATATAATTGATTATATTTAATAAGTTGGAAGGTATCACGGGTTTGGTAAGTATCCCTGCAATCTTAATCCATCTAATATTATCTAGTACTTGAGCTTTAGAATAAGCCTTTACCATCATTACGATGGCAATAGCTGGTAATTGCTGTTTGGTAATTAATTTATGGATGCGTTGTGCTACGGTAATGCCATCTAGCTTAGGCATCTTCCAATCTAACAATACTAGTTCAAAGGCTGGTTGGGCATCATTTGATCCTGTATGGAGTAATTGATCTAAGGCTTCCTGACCTGATGCGGCTTCTGCTACCTCAAATTTCCAAAATCTTAAGATTTCAGATAAAGATTGGCGCACTGGTTGCTGATCATCTACTATTAAGACCCGCATTGGTTTTAAATTATCAGGGGTAGCACTGTGTTTAATGTGGTGATCTGGAACTGTTGGTAGTTGTATTTGAAAGTTAAAACAGCTACCTTTACCAAGTTCACTATCTACTATAAGTTGCCCGTCCATCTTTGCAACTAGTTTATTACTAATAGCCAAACCTAAGCCAGTGCCTCCAAAGCGGCGCGTAATAGAACCATCGGCTTGACTAAAGGCTTTAAATAGATGTTGTTGCTGGTCTTTGCTGATGCCAATTCCAGTATCGCATACTGCTATTTCTAATTTAACGCTGGTCGCAATTTTATCCTGATTGTGTTTCTGACCTAGATAGGCAACTTTAATATGAATAGTGCCTGTTTCGGTAAATTTGATGGCATTGCCAATTAGGTTATTAATTACTTGGCCTAAGCGTAAGGGATCGCCTTTTAAGTATTGCGGAATTTCTGGAGCAATCGTTAATATTACTTCTAGGTCTTTGGCTTCTGCTTGGACATTAAAAAGGGTGATTGAGTTATATAGCATAGTTTCTAGTTCAAACTCGATTGAGTCTAACTCTAAACGCCCTGCTTCTATCTTGGAAAAATCTAAGATATCATTGATGATAGCTAACAGTGCCATAGCTGAGGTATGGATCTTGGTTAGGTAGTCATAGATTTTCGGTGAAATATTGGTTTGGTCTAATCCTAATTTAGATAAGCCAATAATAGCATTCATGGGAGTGCGAATCTCATGACTCATATTGGCTAAAAATACGCTTTTAGCTTGATTGGCAATTTCAGCGGCATTTTTAGCCTTATCAAGTTCTGCAGTGCGTTTTTCAATCAGAGTTTCTAGATGATTACGATAGTCTTCAAGTTCCTGCTCGACTTGCTCCTGTTCGGTAATATCAAGGTTGGTCCCTACTACCCATTCTGGTTGACCATTTTTGTCTAAGCGCACTGTTTCTACAGCTTGTATGATGCGTTCGGCATTGTTATCTCGTCTTTTAATACGAAATTTACGGGTATTTGTACTGCGTTGCGCTATGGTTTGTTGGAGGCTGGTCTCTTGTGCAAGTAAATCTTCAGGCACTATAGTCTGGCACCAATCTTGGTAGCTAATCTTACGGTATACGTTCATAGGAATGCCATAGATATTAAACATTTGTTGATCCCAACCAATAATATTAGTCTCAAGATTCCATTCCCATAATCCTAGACCTGTAGTCTCTATAGCTAGATGTAGTCTTTGTTCACCATCGCGAATTATTTGTTCAGATTCTTTACGGTCTGTGATATCTCGAGTGATATTGGCAAAACCAATAAGCTTTTTAGCTTCATCATGAATCGAAGTAATCACAATATCAGCATAATAATAGGATCCATCCTTACGAATCTGGAGGCTTTCTGTTTTGATTTGGCCTTTAAGCTGGGCTTGTTTTAATAATTCTGTAGGCTTGAGTGAATCTATAGCTATATCTTTTGGAGTTTTAAGTAAGACATCTATTGGCTGCCCTATAATTTCGTCTTGTTTATAGCCTGTGATGTATTCTGCACCTTCATTCCAAGAGGTGATAAGACCTTGTGGATCTAGCATGATAATAGAGTAGTCTTTGATATTGGTCATCATGAGACGTAATCGCTGCTCACTATCTCGTAACGATTGCTCTGCTTCGTGTTGAGCAGTAATATTTTTAAAAGTTAGGACTGCACCAACAATTTCTTCTGCTTGATACGGACGATATGGCATAATGTCTAATTCATAGACATAATTGGTGTGAGATTGGATAATGATATGTTGAGTACAACCAGTAGTAAAGACCTGATGTATTTGTTCGTTTATATTATTTGCATCTATTTGCCATTGAATATTATTGAGGTAACGACCTTCTAAGGTTCCGCCGTTGAAGATGGTGATTTGAGAACAGGCGGCATTGCCTTGAGTAATACACAGCTTTTTGTCTACTACTATTAGAGGGAAGGTGAGGCTTTCTTTGACATTGATGAGGTCGTTGGCCGTAGTCTCTAGTTCCGCTGTCTTGATTTGTAATTCTTCATTTACTGTTAGTAATTCTTCATTGGTAGACTGTAGCTCTTCGTTAGTGGTCTGCATCTCTTCATTGGCCGATTGCAGCTCTTCATTAGTAGACTGTAGCTCTTCGTTGGCAGACTGTAGCTCTTCGTTAGAGGTCTCTAGTTCTTCCATGACAATATTCAAGTGAGAACGGGTATTGGCTAATTCTTGCTCCAGCTCACTGATGATCATGTTATCGCGGCTATCTTCAGCAACAGGGTTTGATGTTATAGAACTTACCCTAGCTGTTGATAATAAAAATGAGATCAAAATTAAGTTATTGCCACCATTATCCAAAAGACTAACTACAGTCGCGATATTTTGGGTTTGGCCATTTATCTGTATTGGCCAAGCACTACCCTGTACCTCTTGTTGATCGCGCCGACAACGATAAACTAAAGCCCGTAATTCCGCACGTAGATTGCTATCTACTAAATCAAATAGATACATATCGGCCCGGCCTTGGGGAAAATTAAGAAAGGGTTTTAAATCTCCTTGAAAGTGTACGACATTGTCTTGGGCATTAATAACTAAAGATGGTGGTGCGAAACGTTTGGTTAAGGACTCTAGGATCCGCATACTGGTAAGATCAGTATTAATCGTATTACGTTTGGCTTCTTCTCTATTTTTTATGCCTAGATGCATTATACTCTGCTGGGTTATGGGCAAAGCATAATGGGATACACCTTCTAAGCGTTGATAGATGCGAGATCTATGGTTGATAGTCTTAAATAAGTTTGTAGTTTGTTGACTGATCGTCTCTGATTTGCCTAATAACAAATAGCCACCAGATCTAAGGGAATAATGAAATACCTCAAAGACTCGTTTCTGTACTGGAGGATTTAAATAAATTAAAAGATTGCGACAACTTATCAGATCTAAATTAGCAAAGGGCGGATCCTCAATAAGATTTTGTCTTGCAAACACTATCCGATTACGGATGTATTTATTGATCCTATAATGATCACCCATTACCTCTGTATAAGATTCACACAATGCCTTGGGTATAGACTCTAATTCATTAGAAGTATACATAGCCGAACGGGCTTTATCTAGTGCTGCATCGTCTAAATCCGAAGCAAAGATCATATATTGAGGATGGCCAGTTTGGTTTTTTATGGAGCGCAGAACCTCTTCAAATAATATAGCAATGCTGTAAACTTCTTCTCCAGAAGAACAGCCTGGTACCCAACATCTAATAACTTCACCACCTTGATATAGTTGCACAAGTTTTTCAATTATTTGTTTTAAATAATCAAAGACATCACGATCACGAAAGAAAGAAGTTACGCCAATAAAAGTATCCCTCATTAATAATTGTGACTCTTCCTTGTTGGTTTTTAAATAATCAATATATGCCTTAAGGGTATTGACACCAGTAATATTCATTCGACGAGCAATGCGGCGGCGTACTGTAGCAGGCTTATAATCATCGAGCTTAAAGGCAGTATTTAAACGAACTATATTACTGATATGAGTATATTCATTAGTATCCTCAGAACCCTCAAAGATAAGAGAAAGGTCTTCAGGCAAAACCAAGGCTCGTTCTAAGGCTGGGCCGATTTGTGCAGGAGGTAGGATAAGATCTATACTGCCAGTATGGATGGCGGCTTTTGGCATCCCATCATACTTGGCAGTATCTGGTTCCTGCACAATAGTAATGCCACCTGCAGCCTTGATAGCCCGCATTCCAGATGCCCCATCAGAACCTGTTCCTGAGAGAATAATTCCAATAGCCTGCTCGCTTAGTTCTGCTGCTAAAGAATTAAAAAATAAATTGACAGAAGGTTTAGGCCCGATAGTAGCTTGAGGTTCTTTAAGTCGTAATCTATTTTTTTCAAAAATAACATCTTTATTAGGAGGAGTGATGTACACCACGCCAGATTCTGGTAGTTCATTATCTTTAAGATTTTCAACTCGCAATTTAGTCATAGGAGCCAAAAGGCTCATCAGCATACTAATATGCGCCGGAGATACATGCTGTGCAATAACATAAGACAATAATTCTGATGAAGGTAAGGATTCCATCAATTCTCGTAATGCTTCTAAGCCTCCTGCAGAAGCTCCAATGCCAACTATTCTTAGGTTATTATCCAATTGTTCGTTTTGTATTTCAGTAGTTTCGTTATTTTCAGAGTTAGCCATTATTTTGTTGATATTGTTTGATATAAACTTAAAAAATTTCGTATAAAACTATCGCATCCACAACCTGTGTATCTTACATTAATTATAGCCACCAAACGGACTTACAACCCAATCTAGAGCAAAACTTCAAATAATTCTCTGTTCTTGACAAGTTAAAGTGTATGTTTTTTCTAAATAAATAGGTAAACAAATATTGCCTTTCAACCACAATGGTAGAATGGGAAGAACTTTACCGATTTCTAACTCCTGTAACCAAATATCCACATTGGGCTTTTTATTATGCTCTATAACTCGATATGCTGCTGCATAAAGATGTGATTTTGTTTTTAACTCAAAGTTTGCAACGATATGATTTAATAACTCATTATGGAGATTAGCATTTCTAGTTGTCACCACATCCACAATAATAAGTCCCACTCCATGTTGCAAGTATGTTGCACATTTAGAGACGAATGCTTGTTTATTAGCTAAACGATCCTTGTTGGCTGGACTTACTAGTTCAATAGCTCCTGTTAAAATAGGGCCTTCTTGATCATTAAAGATACCAATCTCTACAATTTCGGAGGAGAGTTGAAATGGCAATGTTTGATATGGTTTTGGAGGAATCCAATTCACATATTCTCTTTGATGGATAGTAAAATTTTCTAGCAAATTATGCTCTGGATGCGCTAAATCTTCTTCAAAGGTTGCGACATCTATTTCAATTCCAAACTGTACATTGGGTTCGGCAAAATAACCTTCTGGCAATAAATGATTTAAGGAGGCTGCTATATATGTAGCCCAGGCGTTATGGAAGGAATGCCAATGTCTACGGGAGCTTAGTGGTAGATTAAAGTGGTCTTTTAATTCCATAATATTAGTATGTGATCTTTCTTTATAGATGCCAAATAACAGATACGTCTACAAGTTGTGGGAGCCATAAATTATCGTTCCCACGCAGAGCATGGGAACAATAAAATTATTTAACAAAATTATTAATTCATATATAACTAATTGATTTTTTTTAATAAATGTCGTTGCAATCTGCAATTTTTAATTTTATAATTAATTCTACTTTAACCAGATTAGCATCGTAGGTTATCAATGTAACAAAGGAATTAGACTTTATTCAAAACCTTCCATCAGCGTAACTAAACGTAAGGCAATTATTAGGGTATAGATTCCTGCTTTCGCAGGAATGACGGGTTTCGGATAATGTCTATTATAGAAACGTTATAAATCACAGTATGCAGAGTGGTATGGTGGCTGATGATACGTTCCCACACAGATATTATGAACGATTAAATATCTAAAACAATAACGAGGTATAGCCTATAGACTTAATAGCTTAAAAATATTACTTATTTTTAACTAACTTAAATTAACTTAAAGTAACTATCTTAACTTGATTATTTCAAATCTACATTGCCAAATCAGTACAAATTTAGAACAAACAACTCTAATAATAATTATAACTTTTAAAGGGAAATAATATGAACAAAGGAGACGCTCTAGCGGCAATTCGTAAAGCCAAATCATCACATATCAAATGGCGAGCTTTTGCCCAAGCTTTAATTGCAGGAGTCGAAGTAAGTGATGACAAAATACCCAAAAGACACACCGAATGTGAATTTGGGAAATGGTATCATGGTATTGGAAAAAAACATCTAGGGCATTTAGAAAGTTTTAAGGCCATAGATGCACCTTACGAGGTTTTACATGCAGTTTATGCCCGCATCTATGAAGCTTTGCATGATACAGAAGAGACAGTATGGGCAAAATTATTTACCAACAATACTGAACGTAATAGGCGCAAATTAGAAAGTGCGCAAGCTTTGATGGTAGAACTTGTAGCTATATCTGAAACTTTGTTGTTGACTATAGGGATGTTGGAACAAGAGGTAATGCGTTGGTCTTCAAACGAAAAAGAACCATCAACTAATAGCGATATAGAATAAATTTTAGACATCCTTCATTTGCTTGCCCAAAGTACTTTACACGTGATCATTCCCACGTGGAGCGTGGGAACGATAAAAACAATGAAATTATGGGGTGTGATGCACAATCCCACAATCTTAAAAAACTATAATATTTGGTCATTCTTCATTTCCAGTTTATACTTTGAAGTATCGTTCCCTCGATCTGCGTGGGAATGCAGTTGGTGACGCTTTGCGTCACAAAAATTTAAATTGTTCACTACTTTTCCGTCAAAGTGAAGGATGCCCGAAAAGTATGTAATAAAGTTTTGGCATCTTTCATTTCTTGTTTACAATTTATAGATTGGTTATATTCCAAACATTCCTTATCAATACTGGTGCGAATATCCTATTCCAAATTAAAAAAGTGTAAACT
>LFCU01000016.1 GCA_001044195.1 Candidatus Achromatium palustre | reverse complement strand
AAAATTTTGAGACGATTTTAGAGGATAGCATAATAAAAATTGTTTTTAAATAACATAATGTTAGTTGATGAATTAGACTGAACCAGTGCCCTTAATAGACCAACATATAACGATACGTTCAGTGTTAAAAATGTTTATCTAAATGTATTTGCCAGCGTTGCAAGTCGTTTTCTATATTTGGATTTTTCATTACATCATGGCAAACAAAAGTTTCTAATGGTTCCATATTAAAAAAGCGAAAATTAAGGTGCATAGGCCAAAACAAATCATCCACGCTTTTGCCTTGAAAAAACCATTGTTTGTCGTCATTAAAGGCTTCTTTGGGTGCATTAAATGTCAGTGATAGCATGTATTTTTTGCCCTTTAATGTTCCACCAGTACCATATTGCTTGCTTGGATCTTTACGGGTTCTACCATCGCCATCGCATAATTGTCCTGCTAGTCCCGATGAATAGACATAATCCATATAGCGTTTAAACGACCAAGGTACCCCCATCCAATTTACCGGAATTTGCAAAATCACTGCATCTGCCCACAAGTGCTTTTCTACTTCAGCTATGGAGTCATAATCATCCTGCATTGTGGTAATTTTTATCGCATAGCCCTTGGTATTTAAAATTGACTTTGCCGTATCGACCAAGGTTGCGTTTAGTTTTCCTGGTGATACCGGGTACGATTCGTGAGTATTGATGATAAAAATATTTTTCATGATGAAATCCTAATGGCGGTAGGCACGATTAGTGAAGCGTAATTGCACCTACCTCGCTTTGTTTCCTTAGTCTTGACTATGAGTCCTTAGATAGATTTCAACTCGACGGTTAAGTTGTCGTCCAGATGCATTACGATTGCTGGCACGAGGATCGGATTCACCTCTGCCTTCAGTAAGAATGCGCCTTGCTTTTACACCTTTTTGATTAAGATATTTGGCAACTGCTACAGCCCGCTTTTCAGATAAACGTTGATTGTAAGCATCCGAACCTGTGCTATCTGTATGGCCGACAATATGCACCACCGTCCGATCATGCACACTGATAAATCGCGCAAGCTTATTCAGGACAGGCTTGAAAGTTCTTTTGATTTTGCTGCTATCAAAGTCGAATAATACTTTACTGGTCAGTACCACTTTTACAGTACCATCGCAGCATAATGGCTCAAAATGGATTATGCGTAGACGTAGCTCCTTTCCTAAAATAGATTCAAAATCTTGTTGTTGATTGTACCGCCTTGGTAATGGTGGTCGACGCTCACACTCTCTTATACGTCTTGCCAGTGCTGCTGATAAACCATAAGAGTATCCATGTCTAAAATCTTTGGGTTTGCTACTATAGGCTGCACTATTAAGCCGCGTGATTGAATCTATTAGCATCGACGCATAAACATCCAATTTACTGCAGGATGCATCCAATTTATTCCAAGTAATTTCAGCTACCTGTAAACCTTGCCTCATGCCCATTCTATACATAATAGATTGAGATTGAGATGTAGCTATTGTCGAATACATCAATAGTAATATCAGAAGGATTTTGTGTATCATAAAACGTAGGTACTCGTTTAGTTTAATTATTAAATATAATATCTTAATTATATTGTATTATTCTAAAGAAAATTGCAAATTAAAAAATTAGATAAAACCTCAGGATAAAGACAACAAGCTTGTAGGTGCGATTAGCGCAGCGTAATCGCATATATAAAATTAATCAATATTTCTATGAATCACGTCTGTAAAATTATCTGGCTTCTATCTTAACAGTGCGATTACGCTGTGCTAATCGTACCTATGGACTCCCACCCTAAGCTCCACGTGGTTGAATACTATTAGGTATTACTTCAGCTTGAAAAGTATCTTGCAACATACGTACAAATGGATCGTTCATAAAATTGTGCTGATATTCTTGCTGACGTTGCTGTTGCTCCTGGACATTGCGCTGCGCTGGTGTTTCGGCTATAGTTCTATTTACCTTTAAATACATTTGCATAGTAGGGCCAAGATGCTGACGTAAGGTATTTAACATTTTTTCTTCAGCAGTAGCTACTTTTAAGCTGGCTGCTGCTGCATCTAAATATAAGTTTAATGTATGCCCATCCCAGGATTTAAATTCACAATTGCTTGCTAGTTGCCCTGTTAAGCCGGTTAATTTTAGATATCTAATTAGATTATGCCAATCCTCATTGTTAGCTAACTGAATTGTAGTTGGTGGTATAGTAGGACTTGCAATAGATTCAGGAGAGACATTGGATGTAACAGGTTGCTGTTGCAATTTGGCCGCTGGTGGAGCTGTAATAGGCTGTTGCTGCAAACTAGGTGCTTGTGGTAGAGTAGCTAACTGCTGTTGAGGTTGTCTATGATTCGTTGACTGTAAAAAAGCCTGATCATTGGGATGAAACGCTAACATACGCAATAACACCATCTCAAACGCCATCCGCGAATCTGGTGCTAATTCCAAATCACGCTGTCCCAAAATACCAATCTGATAAAACAATTGAATATCCTCTGGAGTTAATAAACGCGCTAGATTGGATTTCCTAAGATTATCCGCACCATCAGGCTGCAATACTTCCGGGACGACTTGAGCTATTGCTAAATCGTGCAACAACCGTAGCAAATCAGCCAATACCTTAGCAAAATCTGGCATATGTTCTGCCATCCGTGATACAACCTGTAATACCTGTGCTGCTTGAGAATTAGCCAACGTCTCTACCAAATCTAAAACCATACCTGAAGTAAGAGTCCCCAACATAGACCTTACTCCAGCTTCTGTTACCTGGTTATTTCCAAAAGCAATAGCCTGATCTGTTAAACTCAAAGCATCTCGCATACTGCCATCAGCAGCTTGGGCTAAATGCCATAAAGCATCAGTTTCATGCCCAATATGTTCTGCTTGTAAAATTTTCTCTAACTGCTCTTTTATTTGCTCAAAAGATAATAACTTAAGATTAAACTGTAAACAACGGGATAGTACCGTAATTGGGATTTTTTGTGGGTCAGTAGTGGCTAATAAAAATTTAACATGCGGTGGTGGTTCCTCTAATGTCTTTAATAAAGCATTAAAACTACTAGATGAAAACATATGTACTTCATCGATCAAATAGACTTTATAGCGTCCATGCACTGGGGCATAAGGTACGTTATCTAACAGTTCCCGAGTTTGATCTACTTTAGTTCGAGAAGCAGCATCAACTTCCAATAAGTCGACAAAACGACCAGTATCGATTTCCTTACAAGCCGAGCAGGTACCACATGGATTAGCCGTCGGTGCGACGCTTTGTTCGCAATTTAGGCATTTAGCGAGGATACGAGCCAATGTGGTCTTACCAACGCCTCTAGTGCCGGTGAACAAATAGGCATGATGGAGTTGATTGCGTATCAGCGCGTTGCTTAGAGCGGTTACAACGTGAGTTTGACCAACAAGGTCAGCAAATTTGCGAGGACGCCATTTACGCGCCAATGCTTGGTAAGACATAAAATTAGGAACCTTTTAATATGTGATATTAGTTCTACTTTGCCATATTAGTAGGATGTTTGAACATAATATCATAATTATTTTTATGATCGTTGTAAGATCTCACAGTAGAAAATTCGCAAGCAATTTTTTTGGTGCCGATGCTTAAGCCTTAAGCACCTTGTGTGGTGGCTTAAGCTACTAAAATATGGGCTTAAGGTAGAACCCTCGGCACCAGATGCTTATGTCCTTGAATTTGTCAGATCAAAAAAACTGGATAGTTGAGTTTCATATTATTATGATCTGGAATGATTTCGTATACAAGATTATTTGTGATTCGAAAGCCCTGAAATTCTTAAAGTATAATGATGGAACCAAAAATATTCTGGAGTGCGGAAGATATTTTGGTACAGAGCTTTTTTGGTAACATCTCAATAACGAATGGTAAATTTTGTGGTACGAACTTTGCCATCCTAGATTATCGTAAGGTGTGCATCAAATAAAAGATACGTCGTAATACGTTGGGTTGAAGATTAGGCCGTCAACCTAACCTGCGGTTGCCAATGTGACAAAGTAGAATTAATAGATTAGTATAATTACATTTTAGTATAATTACATTAAAATAAAATTGTAGCGGTCAATTTATTATGTCAACTACAAAAGACGAAAACATTAGAGTACTCTTGGTTGATGATTCGCCATTCGTTTTAGCTATGTTGACTAGGATCCTTGCAATGCCTGGAACTGGAGTCCAAGTAGTTGGAACAGCCATTGATGGTGCTGAAGCGTTACGTAAAATCCCCAAACTTGATCCCCAAGTAATCTGCACTGATTTGCAGATGCCACGGATGAATGGCCTTGAGTTTACTCGTAACGTAATGGCAAATTGTCCACTTCCAATCTTAGTATTAAGCAGTGCAGTGGATCATGGAAAAACAGACGATAATAGCTTTAAACTATTAGAGGCTGGTGCTATAGATATCATGCCAAAGCCCAAAGGCAATATCTCTGGTAATCTAGCTGAAATAGGAAAAGAGCTTGCAGAAAAAATTAGATTATTGTCAGGAGTCAAAACCTTTACACGCCACTCGAACTCTCATTCTAAAGCTAGTTCCCAAAATAGCGACTCTTCCAATGTATCAGCATCCGAATCGCAGGTTGCGGAATCAACAACATCCACAATAATTCCGCATACCACACGCATCATTGCAATTGGAGCATCTACAGGCGGTCCGTATGCCTTAAATACTATTTTATCCAAATTACCAGCACAATTCTCAGTTCCTATAGTATGTTTTCAACATGTAAGCCAAGGTTTTACTCAAGATCTAGTAGATTGGTTAGATGTAGCCTGTCCCTTAACGGTGCGTGTAGCTAAAGAGGGGGAGCGTTTGAACGCGGGAACTGTATACTTTCCACCAGATGATAAACATCTAGTATTTGATGCGAAAAGGCATGTGACAACATATATCAGTGATCCAGAGACTGGACTGCATCGGCCATCTATTACGTTAGGTTTTAACTCTATAGCACAGCATTATCATGCTTCTGCTGTGGGTATCTTGCTTACAGGTCTGGGTTTGGATGGTGCTGATGGTCTGCTCAATATTCGTAAGGCTGGTGGGGTTACAATTACTCAAGACGAAAACAGTTGTGTAGTATTTGGAATGCCTAAAGTAGCCGCTGAGATTGGTGCAGCTCAACATATATTGCCTTTAGAGCAGATTGGTAAAATTTTAGAAAACCATATTTGAAAATTTGGGGCATCCTCGATTTTTCTATTTATACTTGAATTATCGTTTCCACGCTCTGTGTGATTAGGGTACGCGATGCGTACCCTACCTGGCTGAATAAAGACTCGTGCTGCTAAATTCTATTTAGCCAATAATTTGGTCGTCTTCGTTGGTGTGCGATAGCAATAATAGACATTATACCGATTTTTAACCAAAAGTCCGGTTCCATTACAAAAATTAGAAACTTTTCTATTAAATTCAATGTGTTACAAAACTGATATAATTTCTATTTTCTCTATTAAATTCAGTTAATTATGAAAATCGGTATAATGTCTCTTGTAAGTACGATAAACTGTTGTTTGGAGAATCCTGCCAAAATATGTATACAAAAAATCGTAGGGCGCACATTGTACCACCATAATTTCATATTCGAGAGAAAAATAGGCACACTACTCTATTTATTGGTAAGATATGATTGCCCACAGAAACCAGTACAATCAGACAGGATCCAGCTTTTATCTACACCCGCCAAATTCTATTGCAGCATATAATGCCTTGATTCCTTTTCTAATCACACGAGAATTTGCTGTTAAGGGCATTTCAAAAGTGATAGTTGGGATGTTGCGCTCTACACCAGCATAATTTCCAAGCGATCCTGGAGTGGGATAACCAATACTTCCGGTAACTCTATATCTAATATGTCGCCGCATTGCCATTGCTAATCTTTGAGCAGGACCATCGTAATTTATTACTTTCAAGGGTGAATGTAGAACAACAATACGGGCAGGTTTCAAATCATCTATTATCTTCATGAGGATTTGGGTTTCAGGTTCAGAACCAGGAGTAGATCCAGGATTATGTCGTCTTTTAGCGGCTCTGTTGCTCCAGTTTTTGGTATCAAAATTTCTGTTAAGATCGACTCTGTTTTGATTGGTTCTAGTATTTAAGGCAACACCGTCAGGATTAGAAACTGGTATCACAGCTACAGAACAACCTTTTTTTAGTTTTCCTCGCTTTAAACTCTTTCGAAAAGCTGTCATGAGTTGTAAAGCTGTTTTTTCATTGCCGTGAATGCCACCAATGATTAGAGTAGGATTAGAGGTTGGAGGGCCATAAAATTCTATATTGATTGGTCGTCTTGCTACACTGAGTCCTAGTAATCTATTGGTAAGATTGGAATTTGTTGTTTGTTTAGTTGTGCTTTGAACTTGGGTAGGTCGAGTAGTTGTATTGGCATGAATGTTATCAGCATTATCTTTATCAATAAATTTCGGAGTATTGCTGCGGCAACGTTTAAAAGCACGACGTTGTGCTCTTGAACTAGGATAACGTCCAAAATGTTTAGAACTATTACCTCTGCAACTGGAACGACTTTTGTAACATCCATAGTACTGTACTTGCTCTCTACCATTAGCATCGCGGGTAATAGTTTTGGAATCATAACAGACATAACTTCCGGCATAGCTAAGGCTTGAAAACAACAAAATACTCAATAGTAAAGTAATTTTTTTCATGGGTTTCTCAGTTGAATATTTATATTTTTAGACATAAAACTTCAATTGTTCCTTTATCTTTAATGATTTAGGTAAGGTTTTGAATAATGTCTATGCTATTTGAAAAGTTATGAATACTTGGGCACAATTAGCAGTGCCCAATTTTAATTAATTAACGACTAATATACTTTGGTCTATCATGTAAACAGCGTTGTAAAGCGCGGTTTTGTGCTCTGCGGCTACCATATCTACCAAAATGCCTTCTACCCCGGCTCCTACAACTTCTTCTACTCTTATGACAGCCATAGTAAACCGCACTTACATTATCGCCCCATCTATTCTGATGCACAGTTCTGGAATTGTAACATACATAATACCCTGCATAGCTAAGGCTTGAAAACAACAACATACTAAATAGTAAAATGAATTTTTTCATGTTCTCTAGAATTTTCTCCAAATATTTAATTTTGAGACTGTCTCGAAATTTTTCTTGTGAATATTGAATCATAATAAATTTGAATGTGCAACTTTTTCCAATAATCTTTGATTTGGATCAAAAAAGTAGATTAATTTTGCCAGTGAGATCTGGTTAAAAGATTTTGCAATAGGTTGGATGATTGCTAATGGTTTACCATAACTTGTAGACATATCCGATCATTTTTATTCGTTTATTGGAAGAAAATAGGCTTTAGCTAAAGCATTATGGAGATTAATAAGATCAAGTTGCACACTATCCACATAAGAATGCAATGCTTTAGCATCTAAACTTGTCACCTCAGTATCTAATAGACTAGTTTTAGCGCGTTCCAAAATCTGTAACGTAAAACGATCACTACCGATTTGATTAACACCACGCTCTACTTCCCGTACACAATGCAATACTGAGCGTGGGAACTCTTGATTTTGAAACAAAAACCGTAGCACAGTGCCACGATGAATCCGCACCTGCATACTACGTCGGTACATTTGATAGGCGGTCAGTGATTTAAGAACTCCCATCCATTGAATATTTTCATAAGTAATAGACTCTTCCGTTTGTTTGGGTAACATATCCGCAGAGCGTACATCTATAATGCGGGTAGTCATATCAGCACGTTCCATACTGCGCCCTACACAAAGGAATTGATAACCAGCATCATGGTTCATAGTACCAGAAAGTAGTCCGCTAAGGGTTTGAGAAGATGATATGATTTGATTTAAATATATATGCCGTCCATTTTTAGTGAGTGCCTGATTTATATTATCACGACTTTGTAAGTATAATTCGTTTATCAATTCCCAGGCTTCTCTTGGAATGATATCTCTTATGGTACGGCCATTTTCTCTGGCAGCACGTAACGCTGGTAGGATCGCTCCTGGGTTAGTTTCATCTACCATCAAGAATTTAGTAACTTGACGTTCCCCTGGCTCTTTATAGCGTTTGTAAAATAGTTCTGAAGCTCCAGTAATAGCTAATAAAGGGGTCCAGCCAAGTGCGACTTTTTTGGGTAAGTCTAGTAATAAAAAGGTATTGACTTTAATTAGTCGCGCCATATTTTCAGCTCTTTCAATATGGCGGGCCATCCAGTAAATATTTTCAGCAACGCGGGATAGCATGGGACATCTCCGATCCAAGCTAATTTTTTAGTAATTTGTTGTAGGCAAAATTTATTTTTATATGGAACTATGATTTAAAAAAATCCTTAAGCATCTACAATCCAAGTATCCTTACTACCACCGCCTTGCGAAGAATTTACTACCAAAGACCCCTTATTCAAAGCCACTCTAGTCAAACCACCAGTTGTTACTTGTCGCCGCTCCCCACTTAAAATAAAAGGACGCAAATCCACATGTCTAGGCTCTATTTGCCCCTGCACTAAAGTAGGTACAGTAGAAATCTGCAACGTAGGTTGGGCAATATAATTTCGAGGATTAGCTTGGATTTGTTCTGCAAAACGTTCTCTTTCTGCTTTACTACTAAATGGCCCCATAAGCATACCATAACCACCAGATTCGTTAGCTGGCTTTACTACTAGTTTATCCAAATTGGCTAGTACATACTCGCGTTCATCAAGATATAAGCAGCGATAAGTAGGCACATTGGGAATAATTGGGTCTTCATCTAAATAGTATTTTATAATTTCTGGAACAAAGGCATAGACTACCTTGTCATCTGCAACACCAGCTCCTGGAGCATTAGATAAGGCTACTTTACCAGCCCTCCAGGCACGCATTAAACCTTTTACACCTAATAGAGAATCTGCCCGAAACGCCTCAGGGTCCATAAATAGATCATCTATGCGTCTATAGATGACATCCACTCTTTGCAATCCCCGTACTGTACGCTTGTAAACTACATCGTCATCATCGACTACTAGATCACGCCCTTCAACCAATTCACACCCCATCTGTTGCGCTAGATAGGCATGTTCAAAATAGGCTGAATTATAGATTCCTGGAGTAAGAACCACTACTTCAGGACGCTCACCAGGGTAGGGAGAGAGTGCAGCCAATGTATCAAATAATTGTGAAGGATAATCATCTACTGGCAATGGTGCATAATCTTCAAATAATTCTGGAAATACCCGTTTAGTTACCAAACGGTTTTCCAACATGTAAGATACTCCAGAGGGGACACGTAGATTATCCTCTAAGACATAAAAGGTGCCATCAGCATCTCGCACCAAATCAGAGCCACATATATGTGCCCAAATATCTAATGGTGGCGAGATACCGATGCATTGGGAGCGAAAGTTTACTGAATTTGCTAATACTTCTGCTGGAAAGATGCCATCTTTGAGGATTCTAGAGGCATGGTAGAGGTCGTTTATAAATAGATTAAGTGCATGAACCCGTTGTTTAAGTCCAAGTTCTATCCGATCCCATTCGGTTTTGGCAATGATGCGTGGGATAATATCAAATGGCCAAGCACGATCAATAGTCCCTTCTTCTTGGCTATATACAGTAAAGGTTACGCCCATTTCCTTCATAGCAACTTCAGCAGCAGCCTGCCGTGCTCTTAGATCTTGTTGCTCCATAGATGCGAGATATTGCACCAAAATGTTAGCAGCTAGGCGGGGTGTACCATCTTCCTGTATTAATTCGTCGTAGGCTGGGGTAGCTCTATAGTCTTGCCAATTTGTAGACATGATAGAATCAAATTTGTTGTGAGTGATTTGGCTATTTTTATATCATTTCCATTAAGCATAAATTAAGTTTGAAACTTAAAAGTATATCTATAGCAATATATATACCAAAATAAAAGATATTTAACATTATCTTACCGCCTATCACTTGGCTTATCCAGTTTTTTGATTTGATAAATTTGTAGG
>LFCU01000015.1 GCA_001044195.1 Candidatus Achromatium palustre | reverse complement strand
GTCTGGTATTGGCGTTCCAGAAAGCGTTGCCTTGTTAGTAAACCTTACTGGCATGGGCTGTGGTGTAGGAGCAGTTAGTAGTGCTGTCGCTATCTTTACCGCATGGATGCTTGATGCTCATTAAATTTAATGCAGAATTCTTAATATTTATGGGGGGCATTGTGTGCGATTAGAACAAAACCGCAAGGTGACCGCTAGACCTAAATTTAGTAAACCATCTGCACTATGTAACCTATTTAAATTATTACAACTACCACAGCTTGGTTTAGCTACAATATTGCTATTTATGAGTGGCGTTCCATCAACATCCCAAGCACTACCACTTGGTTTTGATACTGATGTGATGCTACTTCTTGCAGGTCCTGTCAGTGAAGCTGTACAAGAAACCATTCTTCTAGTACGCCGAGGCGATAATTTTGTTAGCAAAGACTCTATTGGGATTGGCTGTATAGCTGGAGCCACAGCAGGTCTATTAGTTGGCGTTGCACCCTATTTAGGATTTATAGAAGCTAGTGCTGCTGCTGCTACTGCGCCTATAACTGGTACCTATATTGTTGGTACTATGCTGCTTTCATGTACTATGACAATGGCAAGTAGTGCGGCAGGTATGGGAACTGTATGGGCTTTACGACAATGGCGTAAATGGCGGCATGTAACTGTAGGAGAGCTTTTTACATCTAGTAATAAGAAAGTAAAACCGCCAAAGGCTACTACCCTACCCCTACCTATGAGAAAAATTCCATAAATGTATATTAAAGTAGAAATTAGTTTTATAGGTATGGTGGTTAGAGCTAAAACGAAATCCATCAATAATATTAAAATTTTAATTGGATAGTTGAGTTGAAATTATGAAATATAATAGTATTAAAGGATTAATATGCAAACATTAACTCTTCTTGGTTGTAACATTCGTACTGATGGGAGTATGGTATCCTTAACTGATATTTGGCAGATTGCTAAAAGTATGGGTTATGCCGCAGGAAAATACGATCCAAGGCAATGGGGACGAAAACCTTATGCTAGAAAATCTGGTACCAGCAGTAAAGTTTCTACATCTGGTGGTCCAGGCTGGAATTTTATTGATTCACTGGCAACAAGTTTAAATGTAAATTATGAAGATATTTATAAAACTTCTAGAGGACGTACAGGCGGTGGCACTTGGGCACACAAACACATTGCAGTTGCTTATATATTGTATTTAGGTGACAGTGAATTGCTAATTCAATTTCTTAATAAACATGATCAATACAGAAATCTAATGCAAGAATTTGAACGATTTGAAGTTGATCCTGAAATTGTGGAAGCAGTTTATATTAAGTATGGCAAGGATACACCTTTGTATGTCTATGCTATTCAGGAGTTAGGAACAGGAAACATAAAGATTGGTATTTCAGTTGATCCTGTTGCAAGATTAAAACAATTACAAGTTGGCAATAGCTCAAAATTAGTTTTACTCGCTACTCGTAAAGCCGTTAATGGATATATTGACGAAGCATATTTTCATCAAAAAAATTTACAACACCATATACGAGGTGAATGGTTTACAGATCAAGCTCAATTACATTGATCATGTGTCAAAAAAACTATGTGACAATATCAACACCGATGAATTGGTAGCAGTAATGTTTTCTGAAGTGGTTGCCAAGCGACGTATTACCATTAAAAATACTCAAGGTAATAAAAAATGTAGCTTAGAGTGCCACCAAGCAGGAACAGATGTGGCATCCTTGATGTAAATAGCTTGCCTCCTATCAAGAATATTATTAGATTAAAATGATGGGGTTCCTTTGCCACTATCCATCCTACATGTAACCTGGTAGGTGGTAAGATATACTTAGTATTGTTTAGTGTGGTAATACTATTTTTAGATAACTACTATTTTTAGATAACTTATCTCTTCTTAAATTATACTCAAAAAACTTAAAATATCATATTACAAATTTAGCCTTAATATTTAAGGCTACTTAAATAATCTTGACTCTCAAACTAAAGTAGCCTTATAGTTGCATCATGCATCAAATTCAGCCACCTATAACACTTCCAATTGATATTGATCAACTTGAAGACCAAGTTGAAGAATTGGTTACGGCTTATACTAACTTACAAGCCGAAAATGTCTCACTACGTCAAAATCAAAAAATGCTAATAGAAGAAAAGGCAGCTTTAATCAAAAAAACTGAATTAGCCCGTAATCGTGTAGAAGCTATGATTACTCGCCTCAAAGCAATGGAACATGGTTTGTAATCTTGGAAACAGAAACCACCATCTTTGTTAATGTTAATATTCTTGACAAAGAATACCGTATTGCATGTCAAGAACATGAACGTGAACTATTGCAAAATAGTGCCTATTACCTTGATAAACGCATGCGGGAAGTGCGCCAAAGTGGTCGCATCATAGGTGCAGATCGTATAGCAGTAATGGCTGCACTAAATATCTCACATGAATTTTTAGAACAACGTAATGCTCAAGTATTGCGAGAGCAAGTTCTTCAAGAACGCATCAATGTGTTACAAGCTAAAATTGAGCGCATACTAGGTGCAACAACTAATTAAATTATCTTTTCATAGAAACGATTAACTATTAACTATTATTGATTAACTATTAATTATAGAACATAGAGTGTCCAGGATGCCTTTCCACGCAGAACCAAACCTTTAATACACCTAATTTACATTTTATGAAAATTTTTTCATTACTTTACACAAAAACTATGGCCTGGGCACGTCATCCCCAGGCATCATGGTACTTATTTGGATTAAGTTTTGCAGAATCATCCTTTTTCCCAATCCCACCAGATGTAATGTTAGCACCAATGAGTTTAGCCACTCCCAAGCGAGCTTGGTGGTTTGCAAGCCTAACTACCTTAGGTTCAGTCATTGGGGGGTTATTTGGCTATGTAGTAGGCTATTGGTTGGGATTTGAATTCATAGAACCTTTTTTACGCAATGCAGGTTATTGGGATGTATATTTAAAAGCCCAAAATTTGGCTAGAACTTGGAGTTTTTGGGCAATATTTATAGCAGCATTTTCTCCTATACCCTACAAAATGTTTACTATCTCAGCTGGGGTCATAAACATGGCTCTAATTCCATTTATGATAGCGTCTTTTATAGGAAGGGGCATAAGGTTCTTTCTCGTTGCCATCCTGATGTCTTATGGAGGTGCTAAAATGGAAGCAATGTTGCATCGCTATATTGATCGTATTGGTTGGATTACTGTGTTGATAATACTTATAGGAATATTAATATACCATGTCTAGTATCATGCCTTTTATTTTGAATGTGGGTATTAAAATGTATTGTAAAATAGGTAGTATTCTTAAATATTCTAAAATAGCAAATAGTTATGAGCGGTTATGGCATTGGATCGCTATACCATTTTGTGTAATCCTAGGATTAGGATTGTCAGGATGTGGTACTACACCAAAACCACAAATACAGATGTCTAAACAAAAACCACAAATACAGATGTCTAAACAAAAACCACAAATACAGATGTCTAAACCAAAGCCATCAGTACAGACAACGAAATCAAAAATACCACAGGTACAAGCAACCAAACAGCCTGAAAATATAGCCAAATTAGCCCCTATAAAAATAGAACCAATTCCGCAAAATGGCCGATATCAAATAAAAACTGGGGATACCTTATTCTCTGTTGCTACACGTTTTGGTTTGGATCTAAAACAGTTAGGAGAATGGAATGGAATTGAACCGCCATACCAAGTAAATATAGGACAAATTCTAAGACTCACTAAACCTAAAGTAGCTAGCAATAGAGTTCAACAACAATATAGGCCACTAATACCACCAAGAGTAGTCAAGAGAAGATCAGAACCTAAACGCCGACCACAACATCCAGCCCCAAAAATTCGGCGGCAGCCATTACCACCTAGCAATAATACTGGACCTTGGATATGGCCAACTGAAGGACAAGTTATTCAAAAGTTTGTCAAAGGCGACAAAACTCGTCAAGGCATTCATATCGAAGGTACGTTTGGCCAAGCTATCATAGCAACAAGAGATGGCAAGGTGCTTTTTAGTGGTAAAAGCCTGCGGAAGTGTGGCTCATTGATTATTATCAAACATGATAAGAAATATTTAAGTGCTTATGAATGTATTAGCAAGCCATTAGTACAGGATGACGCTTGGGTTTCTCAAGGCAAACCAATTGGCCAAATGGGCCATTCAACTGATGGAAAAGCAACTTTATATTTTGAGATTAGGCGTGGGGAAAAAGTCCTAAATCCCATACGTTTTTTACCAGTAAGATAATACCTACATTAGACATTATTTGAAATCCCAATAATCACAATAGTGCCAAGTTGGAAAATAATAAACATTATGGCATCCTTATTTTCCAGTTTACTTTTTTATCGTTTCCACACTCTGCGTGGGAACGATCACGTGTAAAACACTTTTGGAGGCATAAGAAGGATGCCAACATTATACCGATTTTATAAGCCACTGGCTTTAAATAGATAAGAATTTTAATTTTTCGCTACCAAGTTTACAGTCTCGCCTCAGCTATAGGACGTGCTGAAGCATGAAGCGCATCTTATAATGGCAAGGTTCGTACCATAAAATTTGCCTTATATTATTGAGATATTATGGTTGCTAAGTTGAAATATAATGGGTTGGATAATGTCTATGAATTTAATATAGGTAGCATGATGCAAGAACTTGTTGATAATAACACAACAATTAGCAAACCACATAGTTTTGAATTGGATAATACTCCAAATAATTTTATATCTCATACCAAAATAGCTGTAACTGATCATACTGCTAGTCCAATTAACTTATATTTAAACGAAATAGCCTATACCAAACTACTCAATGCTGAAGAAGAAGTTGCATTATCAAGATTAGCTAAAAATGGTGATAAATTGGCACGATGCCGCATGATAGAAAGCAATTTACGTTTAGTAGTTAGGATTGCTCGTAAATATCTCAATCAAGGTTTGCCATTTCTTGATCTAGTCGAAGAAGGTAATTTAGGACTAATTCATGCTGTAGCAAAATTTGATCCTGAAAGAGGCTATCGTTTTTCGACTTATGCTACTTGGTGGATTCGGCACACTATTGATCGTGCTATTATGAATCAAGCACGTACTGTCAGATTGCCTATCTATATTATTAAGGAAATTAGTGCATTCTTGCGTGTTAAACGTAATTTAGCACAATCCTTAGATCACGAACCAACGTTAGAAGAGATTGCTACAACTCTCGATAAATCGATTCAAGAAGTACAAAAGATATTAAAAATTAATCAACAACACATTGCATCTATAGATGTTCCTTATAGTAAAGACATGGATAGTTGTTCATTGCTGATCGATCATATTGTAGATGAACATGCCAGTGAAAGCCTAATAGAAAATATCCAAAATGAGGGCTTAACACATCATTTAAATCATTGGTTAGCAAAATTAAATCCTCAACAGAAAGAAGTAGTGATACGTCGATTCGGCCTTTGTAATTATCCTGTTTACACGTTAAATCAAGTAGCTGAAGAAATTGGGGTTTCAATAGAGCGAGTACGACAGATACAGATTGATGCTCTTAAAAGGTTACGTCATATTTTGGAAAATGAAGGTTTTTCGGTCACAGAGTTTTTTGATTAGCAGTAGGTTGGGTTGTAAGTCCGTTTAACAACCCAACATCATTAAACTCAACTATCCAGTAAATCGTTCCCATGCTCTGCGTGGGAACGCATCCTGAACGCTCCTGCGTTCCAAATTAAACATTCCCACGCAGAGCTTGGGAACGATACGATAAAAAGTGTGGGAACGATAAAATTGGCCATGCCTTATTGAGAAGTTACCGATAAAACCTAATGTCTATTTTTAAAAAATTATGTTTTTTGAAATGATAAGCAATTTACCTAAATTAAAATACTATTCTATTATATTATTAATATTAAATAATACTATACAAGCCGCTACCCCAATCCCAATAACCATAAAAACAGCTCAAAACCTATGGTTCTTTCCAAAACGCAGTACCCCAGCAGAAGTAGTACCTTTAAACGACGCTCGCCTAAGTGCCGAAATCCGCGCACAGGTATTAAAAATTCCAGTACGAGTAGGCCAAAAAGTCTCAGCCAGAACCTTAGTAGTAAAATTAGATTGTAAAGATACCAAAGCCAAATTAGGGATCGCATTAGCTACACTCAAAGGTATTCAAACCCGCCTAAAATTAGCTAATGTCCAATTAACGCGAGCCCAAAAATTAAAACGCCGCCACGTTATAAGTGTAGATGAACTAGATCGAAATCAGGCTCAAGTTGCAACTATCGAGGCCGAACAAGCCGCCCAAAATGCCGCAATAACACAGGCTCGACTCCAAGTAAACCATTGCAATCTATATGCACCATTTAAAGGGGTTGTAGTAGAACGTTTAGCTAGTGTGGGCGACCTTGCAGTCCCTGGTTCCCCACTATTACGTCTGATGCAAATAGATCAAGTAGAAGTAAGTGCCCAAATAAATACCACTGAAATTATTGATAAATCTAAAAATATAAACTTAAGCTTTGTTTGGAAACAGCATACTTATCCACTACGTATATTAAGAATATTGCCCTTATTTGATGCCCGCACTCGCACTCAAGAAATACGGCTCGCGTTTCGTAAGAAAATGGCACCATTGGGAGCATCTGGGCGTTTAGTCTGGTATAGTACCATCCCTTATGTACCAGCCGATGTATTAGTGCGTAGGAATAAAAAACTTGGAGTATTTGTATATAATAATGGAAAAGCTCAATTTTATCCATTACCATACGCCAGAGAAGGCCAACCGGCACCAGCTACAACTTTAAATGCACAACTACCTATTATTTTGGAAGGACGCGATGCTTTGCAACCTAATGTGTTAGTGACTATTTCTCCCAAATAAGGATATATGAAGGACACTTATATTGAAACTGGATATGGACTTGCCACAGGTGAGTCTTCGTTTGCTGTTGGTGTTGAGGCAGCAAGACAGACAATCGAATCTATTCATCAATATCCCTTAAGGCAGTATTGATATATCCATCTATCAATCAAATACAATCCTGAGGATGTTTTACAAGGTATAAATTAGACATTATTCTAAACCCTCTTCAAGCCCAATAACCATAAGGCGATAATTGAGGTTTCGAATAATGACTATTCTTATAAATTTAAAGCAGTTATTATCGCTATCAGTTGTTTATAAATAGGA
>LFCU01000014.1 GCA_001044195.1 Candidatus Achromatium palustre | reverse complement strand
GCCATAGCTGTAAGCCTTGTGTATAACGGCTTGGGTAACTCATGCGTCAGACGTGGTTGGAAAGGTTTACTCATGCATGGCAAAAAAAAGATGCCTATGCATCAACATCTTTTTGATTTAATTCGTTGCATCGTAACCGATTCAGAAGGAAAGCAAGTTTTTAAGAATAATTTGTGGTTATTGGTTATGGGAAAGCGTCGTTCTGAAATTACCACAAATGTGGTATATGAATCTTATCGACAACGCTACGATCTCGAACACTTTTTTCGATTCGGCAAAAATCGCATGTTACTCGACAGTTATCGAACGCCAGATGTCGAGCATGAAGAAAATTGGTGGGAGATAGTTTGTCTTGCATACACTCAATTATTACTGGCTGCACCACTTTGTAATACCACACCTAGACCGTGGGAACGCTACTCTCCAGAATGGCAAACCCGCACCATTCCTAATCCCACTCAGGTACAGCGAGATTATGATAGAATTATTCAGGCATTTGGTACACCAGCCAGTCCGCCCAAACCCCGTGGAAATTCGCCAGGACGACAAAAAGGCACTATTGTAAACAGTAGACCTGATATTCCTGTCACTTTTAAGAACAAAGACCCACCAAAAAAAGCTGCGTAATTGATTTACACATTAGTTTAAAAGTCAGTTTAACTGCCCTTAAAAGGTGGGAATAGTGAAGTACGTCTAAAATTTAAAACACATAAGTTTCATTGATTTGTCCAAAGTTCAATTCTTTGGTTGGTTGAATATATTCCAAAGCATTATCAATACGTCGCAAACATGTTTCTTTATCTAATAGTGCTAGAGTAACATCGATCCCTGGAGAGGCAGCCCGTCCCACTATTGCAACCCGTAATGGTTGTGCTACTTTTCCCATCTTAACACCTGTCTCTTGTGCTACTTGATCTATAACCTGATGGATTGCCTCTGTGGTCCATTCTTTAAGATCTGCTAACTTTGATCTAGTAACCTGTAATATTGGATAAGCGGTAGAACGTAAATGTTTAGATGCCGCCTTAGGATCATATTGCACAACATTCTGATACCAAAAGCTACTAATCTCAGATAGTTCCTTTAGAGTATGCGCACGTCCCTGTTGAGCTTGTACTATAGCTAGGGCATCTGGTCCTTGACTAAGGTCAATATCTAACTGTCTAAAATGCTGCTCTAACAAGATAGCTATACGCTTAGGATCTGCATTGTTTAGATATTGCTGATTCAGCCAGTTTAGTTTGGCAGGATCAAAAGCAGCAGGGGCTTTATGGACTTGAGTAAGTTCAAACAACTCTATCATTTCTGGACGAGTAAATAGTTCTTGATCTCCATAAGCCCAACCTAGACGCAACAAGTAATTTAGCATAGCTTCAGGTAGATACCCTGCTTCTTTATATTGCATCACACTTGTAGCCCCATGCCGTTTGGAAAGCCTGGTTCTATCTGGTCCCAAAATCATAGGCACATGGGCATACCGTGGCGGTTCTTGCCCTAAAGCTCTAAAAATATTCATCTGGCGTGGTGTATTATTAAGATGATCATCGCCACGAATTACATGAGTAATGCCCATATCCATATCATCTACTACTACTGATAGATTATAAGTAGGCGTACCATTACTACGCCGAATGATTAAATCGTCCAATTCGCTATTTTGCACTATAACGCGGCCCTTGATCATATCATCTATAAATACCGCACCAGTTTCTGGATTGCGAAAGCGTATTACATAATCGGAGCTTGGAGCCACTTTACGATCACGACAATGTCCATCGTAACGGGGTTTCAGTTTTTTAGATCTTTGTTCTTGGTGTATCGTATCTAGGCGTTCTCTAGAACAATTGCAATAATAGGCCAAATCCTGGGCTAATAGTTGGTTAATTATCGCATGATAGCGTTCAAAGCGTTGGGTTTGAAAAAACGGTCCCTCATCATGTTCTAATCCTAACCAGGTCATGCCCTCTAATATGGCATCAACTGATTTTTGAGTAGAGCGTTCTAAATCTGTATCTTCAATGCGTAATACAAAGGTGCCATTATGTTTTCTTGCATATAGCCATGAAAATAAGGCAGTGCGAGCACCGCCAAGATGCAAATAGCCAGTAGGACTTGGGGCAAAACGAGTACGTACATTCATAAATTAAAATAAACTGTAATCAAGTAAGGGTAACATTAAGATAACATACAGCCTAAAAACATAACTACAAAACCTGAAATGATCTGATAATACATAATTTGATATAACTCGACTATCCAGTTTTTTCTGCCTGATTTTTATCCAATATGCTGATTCTATCGCTTTCTGTGGGCATATATGTATTTGATAATGATATATAAAATTATGAACAAAAGTAATTTATGGCCAAGAAGAGTATGATAAGTGTGTACTATCAATACTTATAAAGCTAATTATATGTAGGATATTATTACCCACAGAAAGCGGTAGAATCAGGCTAATTTACGTACAGGACTTTTGTATTTCATGATTGCGGTATCTTTTTTTATATAGCTGAACAAATATGGTATACTATTTTTAGGACTTTTGTATATTTTTGATCCCACTTTAACACTAATCAACTTATGAAATTACTTAGCATATTACTTTTAATCTGTGCCACTGCAATTGTATACCAAGTAACACATTCTAACCCACCGAATAGATATAGGTATAAAGCTTATGATTTAATGAGTGCAAAATGGCAGTCTGGATTTGCAAAAATTTACCGTCAAGCACTAGCTAGCAAAGCCTCTTGGATAAAAAATCCCCATACAATTGCTTTACGTATATCAGGCTATCCTAATGAAGACAATACACAGCCTGAAAAAATAGAGATGATCCAAACTAAAGGCAAATCAGTATTTATCATATCGTCAGGTAATCTTAGAGATGATTCAGTTTCAAATATACAAACAAGAATCGACTTAATTCAACATGGACAAATTTGGAAAGTTGCATGGGTAGGAGAACGTTGGCGTTGTTACCGTTCTCAAGTATTTGATTGGGGAACAGTACTATGCCCATAATTTATCTTAAAAATCATTTGTGAGGATGCTGTTAATATTTAGTGCTAAATTCTATGTGCATTTTGTCATGGTTTTATTGCTGATAGGCATAACCAACATTTCAGTTGCTCGAAATTTACCTATACCTATGGGGCTAGAATGCTTTGGTGCATGGCCACCTTGGGAAATGAAAATCAAATGGTCACGAAAAGTTACGTTTATCCATAATTATCAGGAGACTCAATGGCGTATTGACACAATAGAAGATGCTTTTGCTCAGGCACCTATTCGTATGCGAATCAGTAAGAAAGGAGCAGCTAAAGTATTTCTTTTTCATCGCCTAAGTGATGGCATGTGTTCCGTTGGTGTGGAAACGGAAGAAGGGGAATTACCCAATGAATTTCTTTATAGAGTCGATGTAATAGAGCTATACTCCCAAGAATTGAACACTTTTCATGGGTGTTGTTGGAAACAAAAGCTAAATAATCGCTAGGTAAAGCAGGAATAATCCTGTCATTATTAAAACTGTGCTACTTGGCTTTATAGGTTTAAGAACATGCAAATAGAACAATATATCAACAATTTAAGCCAACGATACAAGCTAGGAAATGCAACTGAGCATACATTTCGGGGCGATCTTCAGCAATTATTAGAGAGTTTAGCACCGAATATTAGAGCGACCAATGAACCTAAAAGACAAAGCTGTGGTGCCCCGGACTATATCTTAACTAACAAAGATATTCCGGTTGGCTTCATTGAAGCTAAAAATATTGGTGATAAGGATTTATACGGAACCAAGAAAACTGGTAACAAAGAACAGTTTGACCGCTACAAGGCCTCACTAAGCAATCTTATTTTTACTGACTATATCAACTTTCATTTATATCGAGATGGCGAGTTTATTACCAAAATAGCCATTGCTGAAATTACCGATAAAGGAATACAACCACTACCAGAAAATTTCAACACCTTTACAAATCTGATCAAAGATTTCTGTACCCATATTAGCCAAACCATTAATAGCCCTAAAAAATTAGCCGCGATGATGGCCGGAAAAGCTCGTTTGTTGGCTGATATTATTAGTAAGGCATTAGCGAGTGATCAAGACAATCAAGCCAACAGTACCCTAAAAGATCAGATGACTGCTTTCAAGCATATTTTGATTCATGATATTACGCCCCAAGGTTTTGCTGATGTTTACGCTCAAACCATTGCTTATGGCATGTTTGCCGCTCGGTTACATGACCCTTCTTTGGCAACCTTTACTCGTCAAGAAGCGGCAGAACTGATTCCCAAATCCAATCCATTTCTGCGCAAACTCTTTGGCTATATCGCCGGACCAGATATTGATGACCGTATCAAATGGGTAGTAGAAAATCTAGCCCAAATCTTCTTAGCCTGTAATGCAGCCGATATTTTAAAGAATTACGGGAAATCTACCAAGATGGAAGACCCGATTATTCATTTTTACGAGACATTCTTGAGCGAATATGACCCAAAATTGCGGAAAGCGCGTGGTGTTTGGTACACACCGCAACCAATAGTAGACTTTATTATTCGGGCGGTGGATGACATTTTGAAGACTGAATTTGCGTTGCCGCAAGGCTTGGCCGATACCAGCAAAATCACTCTTAAAGGGGATACGCAAACCAAAGATCAGCGTTTTACAACTGGTTATAAACAAATAAATAAAGAAGTTCACAAAGTCCAGATTTTGGATCCTGCGGTAGGAACTGGAACTTTTTTAGCCGCCGTAATAAAGCATATTCATCAAAAGTTTCACGGCCAGCAAGGTATTTGGAGTAATTATGTAGAGACGCATTTATTGCCACGTTTAAATGGCTTTGAACTACTCATGGCAAGTTATGCGATGG
>LFCU01000013.1 GCA_001044195.1 Candidatus Achromatium palustre | reverse complement strand
GCATTCTGCGACTCCAATAAGAGTTTCTTGAGAATTACGAGCAATTAAATCACCATGCCCCCGCTGTATATAACTACCATCAGACTGCATATCCCAAGCAGAACGCGGATCACTAAATTGTACATCTAAAATAAGACGTAATTCTTGACGTAATTCAGGATCTTCTACAGGAACCATAACCTCAACTCGACTCTGTAGATTGCGCTGCATCATATCAGCAGAGCCTATGAAATACTCTTCTGCATTATTATTAGCAAAATAAAGGATGCGAGCATGTTCCAAAAATCGCCCTACTATGCTTACCACACGGATATTGTGACTTAAACCTGGGATACCAGGTCGTAACCTACAGGTATCACGCACAATCAGATCGACCTTTACCCCAGCTTGACTAGCACGATATAGAGATCTGGTGATGTCTATATCTTCTAACGCATTCATTTTCATCTGAATCCGACCAGTGATACCAGCTTCGACATGCCGAATCTCACGTTGTATCTTATCTAATATAGCTCGCTTTAAAGTATAGGGAGCGGCTAGAATCTTGCGATATGCAGGAGGTGGTGAATAGCCAGTCAGATAATTAAATAGCTCAGTTACATCTTGGCCTATAGCTTCATCGCAACTAAACAGACCAATATCAGTATACATACGCGCAGTACCAGGATGATAGTTACCAGTACCAATATGCACATAGCGGCGTAATTTGGAATAATCTTTACGAACTACTAAGATCATTTTGCTGTGAGTCTTAAGACCTACAACACCATAAGTTACATGGATTCCAGCTTGTTCTAAACGCCGTGCCCAACGAATATTGGCGGCTTCATCAAAACGCGCTTTAAGCTCTACCATAACTACTACTTGCTTGCCATTACGCCCGGCTCGTACTAAAGAATCAATGACCCCACCTTGACCACCAGTGCGATACAGTGTCATTTTGATCGCGAGAACCTTGGGGTCATCTGCTGCAGTACGCAAAAACCGTTCTACAGTACTGCTGAACGGTTCGTATGGATGTAATAGGATTAAAGATCCACGATCTCTAATAATATGAAAGATATTGCGGCGATCAAATGCTAACATAGGATGGTCAACGGGACGGTGTGGGGCATCATGCAATTCTGCAATATCTAGGCTGGCAATCTCGAATAGATCCCGCATCCCTATCATACCTTGCACCGTAAATACATCCTCGGTTTCGTTTAGACCTAATTCAGCAGTTAACATTCCAAAGTGCGTAGGACTCATCCCTGATTCTACTTCTAAGCGAACTACTGGAGCGACTTGACGTTCTCGTAGTTCGCTTTCTATCATTTCTAAAAGATCTTCAACTACGGCTTCATCCTTTTCTATATGTGCATTGCGCGTAACTCGAAAGCGTTCGCAAGATATAATATCCATGCCGGGAAACAACATATCTAGGTTATTGGCAATGACATCATCTAGCGTTACAAAGGTTGTGCTTGTGCCTACTCGAATGAAACGGCTTGAAATATCGGGATGTACTGGTACTTTAATACGTGCTCGATACATTTCGTCACCGCCTGAATATTTTATAGAGACTAGTAGGCTTAGGGTGAGATTAGAGATAAATGGGAATGGATGAGCAGGGTCCATCGCTAACGGAGTTAGAATTGGGAATATAGTTTGTCGAAATTGTTCACGTAGCTGGGTTTGTTCGGTAGCGGCCAGTGTATTATAGCATACTATATTGATTCCTTGATCCTTTAGCAACGATACTAGTTTATCATAAATATATTCTTGTTGTTCTTTTAATTTTTTTACAAATGATTTTATTTCACACAGTTGTTGTTGTGGGGTGCGGCCATCAACTGTTAGGCTATTAATGCCAGAGGCAAGCTGTTGTTTTAAGCCGCCAATGCGTTTCATGAAAAATTCGTCGAAATTGCTAGATACGATAGCTAGGAATTTGACACGTTCTAATAGTGGTACTCGTTCATCGTCAGCTTCATGTAAGACCCTGCGATTGAATTCTAACCAGGTTAATTCTCTGTTTAAGTAAAGAGCTGGATCGCCTAAATCGAATTCTGGAGTCTCCGTTGTAGGTTGGGTTGAGGGTTGCATCTTCTCCTCAACATGAGTACCTATTGTAGTATCTTTTGCGGTAGTAGCTGTAAGTTCAGTATTAGAATTGCTTTCTATTGGGGAGGGATTAGTTAAGTTCATGCAATGACTCGATATAGTGGTAATATTTGCAAATATGGACAATAGTATTTAATAATAAAGCATACTATAATCATACTATAATCATTCTATTAAGTATACTTCTATGAGTATACTATGCTATTTTTATCATTTTGTTACCATGAAGAAGGCAACACAGACCACCAAAGTTGTAAACCAAATATCCATAAAGTAGCAGACAAAGTACTAC
>LFCU01000012.1 GCA_001044195.1 Candidatus Achromatium palustre | reverse complement strand
TCTCCTGAGTATCCTGATGATATTGCTGATTTGGTAGTTCCTGATCCTGTTAAGCTAGTTTTATCTAAGTGTCGGTTTAGTAGGCGTGAAAAGCGTCCGCAAAATGCTGGTGCTATGTTGCAGCAATTGGGAGGTATCCAAGCTCAAGCTGCTGTTAAGCCAGATGCAGCATCTAGTACCGTAACAAGCCGGATACAGCGAATCCTGCCAGGAAATGCAACAGCAAATTCACAGTCTCAAAGTCAATCGCAAGGCCAATCTAGCCAATATCAAAACCAGTTTCAAGGCCAATCTCAGAATCAAGCGGCCCGTATCGTCGTTCCTCCTTTGCCTAAAATAGAGTTGATTCATGGTTGGGATACGCAACAGGTGCAAGATCTTCAGCAGCAAACCGCAAGGGCTTTGCAGTCTCCAGTAGAGTTTCAGCATGATCTAAAGTCTGGCGGCAAGGGACCTGTTATGCTAATTATTCCGGCTGGCATTTATAAGATGGGTTCTGATGAATATGAAAATGAAAAGCCAATACACCAGGTAGCTATTAGTAAGCCGTTTGCGATGGGTAAATATCCGGTGACCTTTGAGGAATATGATGCTTTTTGTGTAGCTACTGGATGGGATAAGCCAAATGATCGAGATTGGGGCCGTGGTAAGCGGCCTGTGATTAATATATCTTGGAATGATGCTGTGGCTTATTGTAAGTGGTTATCGGAGCAGACTGGAAAAGATTATCGTTTACCTACAGAGGCTAAGTGGGAGTATTGTTGTCGGGCTGGTACGACTACTAGATATTGGTGGGGTGATGCTGTTGGTAAAAATAATGCCAATTGCAGTGATTGTGGCAGTCAATGGTATAATAGGCGAACAGTTCCGGTAGGCTCTTTTAAGCCCAATCCTTGGGGGTTATACGACGTGCATGGCAATGTTTGGGAATGGTGTAATGATTGGTATGCTGATGATTATTACCAGCAATCTCCAGATCATGATCCTATTGGTCCTAAGGATGGTGCGGCCCGGGTTGTCCGGGGTGGTTCCTGGCGCCACAACGCAGACTACGTGCGTGCTGCTAACCGGGACAGGCTCAAGCCTGGTGACCGGTACAACTCCCTGGGCCTCCGTGTCTGCGAGGTCATCAAGCCAAGTAAGTAAGGCAGGGCAGGCAATAGCAGCAACGAGCAAGCCGAGAAATTTTTTTAAGAGGCGAGTGGGCGAGCCTCAAAAAAAATTTCAAGGCTTGTGAGTGCTGCTATTAGGACCATAGGTGCGATTAGCTTAATCGTACCTATACGCCTATTTTTGCAGCATGTATAAGAGTTTCTGAGATCCAAGTATCCATACTTTTTCCAGATTTTTCAGCACAAACCAGAACTTTGCGATGTTGTTCTGGAGAAAGGCGAATAGTGAAATGACCAGAAAAAGGAGCCTCTGGTTCCTCATGTCGTTCAGAACAGAAGGCTAAATAATCTTCAATAGAGTCTTCAAAAGCTTGACGTAATTCATTTACTGATTGGCCTTGAAAAGTAATCACATCACGAATATTTATGACTTCACCATGAAATATATCTGCTTGATCATCGAATTTAATCTTAGATAAATAGCCTTTGTATTGCATCATGGCTCTACTCCTGCTTCTGTCAAGAAGCGACGCATAGAAATAACGCTACCCTTATCAGTTTCTTTTCTTGGATGAGGACGATGAAACACTGCACGTACTCCATTTAAAGCTATTCGTATTCTTGAGCCTCTACCTTCAACTATTTCCGCTCCATTTGAAATAAGCAAACGTTCTATATCGCTCCAAAGAATATTAGACATTATCCGAAACTCCCTACCAGTTTAGCAAATGTAAGGTAGTTATTAGGGTATAGATTCCTGCTTTCGCAGGAATGACGGGTTTCAGATAATGTCTATTAGATTGAACAGGTTTGGCAAAAATACATGCTAACGTTTTATAATGCTTTGAATTCATTACCGATAGATGTATGCTAATTAAGTATGGTAGGTACGGGTTTATGTATTTTAACGGTAAATCTCACGCCGATGACCGATTTCCAATACGAGTACAGATACCTTCTTATCCTGGATCTTGCAAATAAGTCGAAAATCTCCTACACGGTAACGCCATAATCCTCTTAATTCGCCAGTTAGTGCCTTTCCTAAAATTCTAGGATCATTTGCCTTAGCAATACGTTCATCCATGAAATCAAGGATACGCTTTGCTATTGATTGATCTGCCTTACGTAACCAACGCAAAGCTGTTTCTGTATATTCAATAGTCCAGGCCAAGCTCTTTTCTCACCATTTCGGAGGAATATACCTTTTCCTCACCTTTTTGAACGCGATTTAGAATAGCAGCGGCTGAATATCCATCCTCAATATCATTAAGTCCTTGTTTAATGACAGTATGCAGACAAAATGCTTTGGTTTTTCCAATTTTAGCTGCTAGAGTATCTAACCTCCGTTCTATATCAGGAGATAAGTTAATTGAAGTTGTCATAATTTAGCCTTGGTTTTTGATCTAACACATTTTTAATGGTTGAAATATAAAGTTACCAATACAATCCATACAATAATGGTTAATTTTGAATGTGTGATTACGCTTCGCTAATTGCACCTACAACTCCGGCTTAATCGTACCTACGTGCTGGTTATTGCGCCCTACCTCGCTTGTTAGATTTGTTTGAAGCGTTTATATATTTCATCATCGTTTCGTTTTCCTGTAGCTGCAATATAAACAGTTTCATTATCAAAACGATATATTATTCTGTATTCGCCAATATCAACACGAAGATAATCAGGATACCCTTTTAATTGTTGTGAGTCATTTGGTGTTGGATTTTCACGTAATGCTAATATTGTGCTAACTACTTGTCTATATTGTTTTGGTGGCAGTGTTTTTATAAATTTGCCAGCAGATTTTGTTATGTCAAGTTTGTACATTAATTCGCTTCTTCTTTGAGAAGATCAGCGGTAGCTTCTAGTCCAAGATAGCCTTCTTTTTCAGCTTGCTTAGCTTTATTTGCCCAATATGCATCCTCATATTCGAGGAATTGTTCATACATGGTGTTTGAAATCAATACAGATTTTATTTCTCCATACTTTTCGACAACTATAGGGTACGTCTCCGCCATATCCATATAGCGTCCAAGTTGATTTTGAAGTTCGTTGGCTGTTATTTGCATGTTATTATCGTAACCTCAAGCTCTTAGGTTGGGTAGGTACGATTAACGAAGAGTAATCGCACATTTTTAAATGATTGAAGCATGGTAGGGTGCAGCATTGCACCGAATATAAATGTAATAGTTATCAAGATTGGCATGTTATTGTTACGGCGCAATGCCCGTTGGTTATTGCGCCCTACCTCTCTGAGTACCACTATAGCTATCGGAAGTTTTTTTAGATTTTGTTGATACGGAAGATTTTTATCGACAGCACGGTAGGGTGCAATAACCAACGGGCATTGCACCAAATATAAACGTAATAGCTATGTAGGGTGGGCAAATGGACGTATCGTTTGCCCATGCAATCCAAATTATTTGATAATTCCGCGTGGGCACGATGAGGCCGTGCCCACCCTACCTGGCTACCTCATTGCGAGTTGTACTGATTTTATGATTTGTTGCGTAAAAGCCCAATCTCTGTTACAAATTCTTCAAATGAACGACCTTGTTGATTATCTGGATTTTCCTTTGCGTTTCGTAGATCTCGTAAATCTCTATAATCCTCAAGATCATTTTGCATGTGGATATAATCATCATAGGGAATGATTACGAATTCTGGTTTTCCATGCTTTTCAATAATCTGTGCATTCATTTGCGGTACGCCTCCTTGCGATGAACAATACGATATATAGTAATTTTATCTTTTGATACATCAAATAACACGCGCCAATCTCCAACACGCAAACGATATTCTGGGGTAAACGCGGTAAGCTTTTTTATATCCCCAACAAGATCATTTTCCAGGGCAAACACTGCATCAGCAATACGTTGTGCTTCATTTTTTGGAATAGATGACATATCTTTTTCTGCACGTTTTCTAATTTCTAGGTAATATCCCATCAAATGTGGTAACTATGCAGATCAATAGCTCGGTAGGGTGCAATAACCAACGGGCATTGCACCGAATATAATCGTAATAGTTATAAATATTGGCATGTTATTTTATTGTTACAGCGCAATGCCCGTTGGTTATTGCGCCCTACCTCGCTAACCGCACCTACAACTCTGGCTTAATCGTACCTATGTTTTTATGCTCGTATCTCAATGAGTTTGCTATATGAATTTGCTTGAGGTAAATGTATACCCTGTTCTTTGATTCCTTCAAGATGAAATTCAATAGATTCTTGTATAAGTTCAATAATCTCTTCCTCGGTCTCTGCTGCTGCAATGCATCCAGGAAGATCAGGGACATATGCTCCAAAACTGTTTGGACCTTTTTCAATAACAACCATATAATGCATATAGGATTCTCACTTAAGTCCGGCTTGCTTTAACACGTTATTGAGTGTTCCTGGTGGAACATCAACACTTTGTTTACCTGATACAGTAACCGTTCCAGATTTAAGAGGATGGTGGAAATGACGATGACTGCCTTTTTGTCGTACTTTCACCCATCCATCAGTTTCAATGAGTGTAATTAATTCTTTAACTTTCATATAAAGAGTTGAAGTTACCTTTTGTTTCCCAATGCTCCTTATATATAATCTACCCACAAATTTTAGCTAGTAAGCACGGTAGGGTGCAATAACCAACGGGCATTGCACCAAATATAAAATTAATAGTTATCAAGATTGGCATGTTATTTTATTGTTACTACAACTCCATCTTAATCATACCTACACGTTCCTACCTGGCTAGCTTAGAAATTTTTCCAAAGTTTATTTAGAATGTTATTTCTTATATTGCTGTTTGGGCCATTAACAGAAAAAAATACGACACTTTTACCAGCACGGCAGTGAATTACTGCATGATATGGGGCATCATGTGCAAATACGCTATACCCTTCTACCGTCATTATGCTAAACAATCCTTCTCGGCGCATTACATCTCTTGCTCTTCTTAGACAATTTGTTTGCCTTCCCTCAAAATTGGTTGAGTAAGCCACGATTGGGTCTGCGTAAATTTGTGTGGAAAACATACTAATAAAGATGATAATAATTGCTATTATAACTTTCGATAATAACATAAAGTTTTTTACCTCATTATATCCCCGCATTGCGGGGAAATGGTTTTTCTAAAGGTTGGGGAGGTTAAGCAGCTTTTTGGGTTTTAAATAGGGCTAAGGCTCCTCCTAGTTTTAGGGTTTCTATATCTTTGGGTTCAAAGGCGGCAACTAGGGGGATTTGTTGGCCATTGACTTCCATGCTGAGATCACCTTCTAGGTTAGAGACATCTACGGTTACTTTATCGCCTTGCTGTACCTTGTCGTAATCTTCAATGTTCTTAAAGGTTAGCGGTACTATGCCGAAGTTGACTAGGTTAGCAACGTGGATACGGGCAAATTGGGCAACGATTACAGCACGGATACCTAACCAGCGAGGACAGAGGGCTGCGTGTTCACGCGAGCTGCCTTGGCCATAGTTTTCTCTGCCTACTAGGATACCATGACCTCCAGCATCACGATGGGCTACCGCACGTTCAGCAAAGGTAGGGTCAACTAAGTTAAAGGTTGCCTGCATGGCGTATTCTTTAACATTAGAACGCAATGGTAAATATTTACCTGCAGGTTGAATGTCGTCAGTACTGATGTTATCTCCAAGCTTTAATAAGACTTCGCCTGCTAATTTAGCTGGTAATGGATCAAAGTCTGGTAAGGCCATGATGTTAGGTCCACGGATAATTTCTACCTTTTGGGCTTCTGCTTCTGGTAAGGGTTGGCCAAAGGAAGCAGTATCATCTACCTGTGGTACCTGATTGATGGTAACTTCCCGATCTGGTGCGGTGATAACACCTGTCAGGGCACTAGCTGCTGCTACTAAAGGACTTACTAGATGTACTTCCGCATCTGGAGTACCAGAGCGTTTCGGAAAGTTACGGTTAAAGGTACGGAGGCTTACGCCTTTGCTTGGTGGTGAACCGCCTTGGCCGATACAGGCTCCGCAGCCGTTCTCCATGACCCGGACACCAGATTGTAATAAGGTAGACATGTAACCAGCATTAGCTAATTGGATAGCTACGGCACGGGAACCTGGATATAATAGAGTGTCAATAGCTACTCTATGGCCTTTGAGATATTCCGCAAAGCTTGCGATATTTTCAAACGAGCTATTGGTACAGCTACCTATGCATACTTGTTGAATCTTAGTGCCAGCCCTTGCAGCTACAGTCTCTACAGTGCCTGGGGAAGGATAGATGGCAATTAATGGCTCTAAGGCAGATAGGTCTACAGTTACCTGTTCTGCATATTCTGCACCCGCATCAGCAGCTAAAGGTTGATAATCAGCACCACGCCCCCGGCTTTCTAAATATTCTTTAGTGCGTTCATCACTAGGGAAGACCGAAGTAGAAGCTCCCATCTCTGCACCCATATTAGTAATAGTAGCCCGTTCGGTAAGAGATAGGGTAGCAGCTCCTGGGCCGGTATATTCAAAGATCTTACCTTTACCACCTTTGACCCCAAAGATTGAGAGCATCTTGAGGATTACATCCATCGCCATGACACCAGGACGCAAGGCTCCAGTAAGCTCTACTTTGACTACTTTAGGCATAGGAATTGTGTATTCACCAGTAGCCATAGCTAAGGCCACATCGTAACCTCCCGCACCAAAGTATAAGGCTCCCATACCACCTGCATTTACAGTATGGCTATCTGCACCTACCCCAGTCATGCCTGGTTTGACAAAGTTTTCTATATTTAAAAAGTGACAGATACCAGTGCCTGGTGGGGAAAAGGTAATGCCTAGGCGTTGTGATACAGTACGTAGGTATTCATGATCATCTGGATTGCGGAATCCTGATTGCATCATACTGTGATCGACGAAGTTTACCGATAGGGGTTTGACTTTATCAACGCCCATAGCTTCTAGTTGCAACATGGCCATAGTGCCTGTGGCATCCTGAGTAAAGGCTTCGTCAATTTTAATGGTGATTACTTCTCCTGCTGGCGGTAATTCAGTTTTGCCAACTAGGTGGTTGGTAAAGATCTTTTCCGTCAAATTTAATGGTTTCATTTAGTCCTCTCGCCCTCTTTTTTTAATTATTATTATATTCAGTACCATCGGTTGGGTTGCAAATAGACGCAACCCAACCTACGGCTAAACTGTTGGTTATGGACTTCTGGATATTCTGTTATAGGAATAGCATAAAGTCAAATCTATTAGATTATAAATTAACTGGTTTATATGTCAGTATTTTGTTTGATTATAGATTATATAAGATATTTTAGGATATTGATGCAAATAAGCAAGTATTTATTTTTTTAGATTTCACAACCTTTAGAGGGATCTATAAGTTAGTTTAGAAACAATTTTTAATAAAATTTTTCTAAAATATTCAATTAATTATACAGCATATCAAATATCTGTCTAAAACCTGACACCCCATGACAGGTTACTGCAAACCAGCCTTTGACATAATCGTTATAACAAAATTTTAAACGTTAATTTATTAATGATTTTAAACAGGAATTACGACCATGTCTTTATTCATCATTTTCTTAAGTATAGTCACCGTAGTTTGGGCCGCTTTCTTTATCGTACCTTTGGTTGGATATGCCATGTTGGGCTGGAAGGCATTGCAAGAAACCGAGACTACTACCAAGACTCCAAAACAACCTGTAGTAAATCTCAAGCATTCTCATGCTTAAACAATCAAATGCCTAATGTTGGGTTGCCAAACACACAGCAACCCAACCTACAATAAATGTTCAACATATCCAGCATAGGTCAACGCGTTGGCATTGGCTTTATGCTAATGCTCATCCTACTTTGCTTAGTAGTCAGCATCGCTGCCATTGGTATAGATTATATTGTTGCATCGGCCAGCCATTTATTGGAAAGCAACAAGCTACGTACCAACCTGATGCAACATGAAATAAATCACTTATATTGGGAAGATTCCCTTTATACCTACCTAGTAGATAATCATGGCCAAAAACTAACCATTCAATTAGATGATCATAAATGCAAGTTTGGTAAATGGCTATACGGACCACAGCGTCAGCTTATGGAAACCCGTATGCCAGAATTGGTTCCTTTATTTAAAGCAATGGAAGAACCACATCGACGTTTGCATCAAGCAGCCCAAAGAATGAGTACCGAATTGCGCAATGCTGCTCATAAAATTCCTAATACTATAGATATAGTACCACACGAAATTCTGCGCAATGACAACATTCCCAATCATAAAATATTGCAACAGCTATTCGATAAAATGCGTGTTGTAGTAGATAAAAATATGGTTACAGATGCCAAAATGCTATCTTTGGCGCAACGTACTAGGAATCTAATAATAGGATTTAGTGTATTGGCATTATTATTGGCTGCTTTTATGGCTATGCGTACTGCCCGCGAAATTATCATGCCTTTGAATTATCTCACTACGCAATTGACTATGGATTGCGCAAAAATTGAGACCAGTCCAAGCCCATATAACATACAACCACAGGTAGACTTTAGTCACAATCAAATAAATCAAACATTTCTCAAATCGATTTATTTCCATAATCCATTTAATTATATTAAATTATATAGTTTATGGCGCAAATCTGATGTCCATAATAATAAAGATACCATTCAATACAACATTTGGACACGTATTATACGGTATACAAATACTGCATGGTTATTTAATACTACCGATATACCAGAAGAAGTTGCAGCTTTAGTAAACGCTATCAAACATTATACGGAATGCCAAACTCAAATGGTAACTGGACAGCAACAATTTATTGCTGATGTTGCGCATCAATTAAAGAATCCATTGGCTGGCATTTATATTCAAATGGATATGTTAGTAGAGGATTCAGAGCAACATTCCCCGGAACAACATTCGAGAGCACTTAAATTGCGGGATGCTATCCATCGCGTTGGCCGTCTTACTCACCAATTGCTGGCCTTAGCTCGCTGTAGTCATGATGCCGTAGACAGCCAAGCCAAAGAACCTATTAATTTAAAAGCCTTGATTGAAGAAAATGCCTCTACCTGGTTTGATTCAGCATTACCTAAACATATAGATTTAGGATTTGAAATTGAGGCTACAACTATAAATGGAGTATCTTGGTTATTAAGTGAGATGTTACATAATTTAGTTGATAATGCCATCAAGTATTGCCCAGCAGATGGAAAAATTACGGTCCGTTGTGGGCATCGCAATATAAATACGTCTGAATATATTAATCATCAACCCTTCATAGAAGTTGAAGATAATGGTCCAGGGATTCCAGAACTGGCACGAGATAAGATCTTTGATCGGTTTTATCGAGCTACCGGAACTAAAAAGCATTCTAGGGATGATAGTGTTGGTTTAGGTTTGGCTATTGTGAAGGAAGTTGCTAAGTATCATGATGCTACTATAAAGATTGATGAATCTAGTTCTATAGGTACTGGAACAAAGTTTTCTATTGATTTTCCATATTTCAAAAATATGCTGTAGGTTTGGGGGGTAACTTCTCAATAGTGTATGGCATCTTGTGTCTAAATCGTAGGGTACGCACTGTGCACCATAAAATTTACCAGATGTTATTGAGATGTTACGGTTGGGAATGGCACCCGTTTATTATATTCGATCTAAGATTGTTGACCTTTCAACGTGTCTAGCATATTTTGAGACCCAACAAGTCCTTGAGCTGCTGCTTTGGTAAACCATTCTATAGCTTTAGAATTACTCTGTGTAGCACAATCACCATCCATATACATAAATCCTAAACCATGCTGCGCTAAAGGATGGCCACTATTAGCAGCCGCCTGCATGAAACGGAAAGCTAACAACGGATTACGATGTAACCCTAACCCATTTTGGGCCATATTAGCTAAACGATATTGTGCTTCTGGATTACCAGCTTCGGCTAATGGTGAAAGCAATTGCAATGCCTGCTGAAAATGTTTAGCCTCATAAGCGGCAATTCCGCTGCTTAAATCTACATTGAGTTCAATATTTGAAGTATCTAAGTTCTCTGAATTTTCTGAAGTATCTATTGAATCATTCATGGTTATACCCTATTGATTTTCACAATGATAATTTCCACATCCCTTACAGCTAGATGATTTATGTGCAAGCTCAGGGTCTACTTTGAAAACCCAAATCTGTAAACCGACCCAAGCACCACAAAGTACTGCAAGACCTAATATGGCCCCAAAATGATTTATAAAAATATTATTCATCATAATTTTTCCAACAATATTTTCTCTTAGGATTTAGGATTTTTTAATTTGTGCATTTCCCGCTAACGTTTTTAAATTGCACAATAATTCCAGTTTGGTAGAAACTTATCAAAAACAATCTTCATGTTTTTTTTGAAGCCATCGGCCACTTTACGTCTGGTTTCATAAGTCTTATCAATGATATGAACGAATACTTTTAGCCCTGTTTGGGTTTGAGTATGTTATCTTAGTTGCTTCACCAGCTTCACGCTTAAAAAAACAGGACCTTGGCAAGCGTGAGTAACATGTTGGAACATCAGATGTTTAATTGGGTTGTATTTTGAACAATACGGGGGATAGTGAGCGATACGGATTTCCTGATTCTACCGGTTTCTGTGGGTAACAATATCCTACGTATAATTAGCTTTGTCAGTATTGATAGTACACATTTACAATCCTTTTTTTAATATAAGTTGTTTGTGGCTCATAATTTTATCCAGTATTATTAAATATTTATTACCCATAGAAAGCGGTATAATCAGTGGATTTCACAAATTGACAGTAGCAGTCATTACAATGGGGCTTTTGTTTCCCATTACGAATAAAGCCATTTTTTACGACATTTGATGAGCCGCATTTTGAATATATCATTCAAACTGTCTCTATTACATTTCCTGTTGATTGTTGATATCTATATATTATATCACTAACCTTTGGGCCACAACCATAAAATAATTAGACAGAACTAGTCCCAGTACAACGACTTATAGTTTTTAAGAACAATAATGACGAAATAGCTATATAAATGCCTATTAGGAAAAATATCCACTCAGGACTGGCCAAAGGCAATAACACCGCAAATAATAAAGGCCCGGTAATATTACCAGTACGCTCCGAGAGCCTAAAAATACCAATTACTTTACCTAGATTTGGAGGCTTAGGCCAAGTTTTTATATGTTCAGTAATTACAGCCAACTGTGGAGCCACTGCTATCGCATGAGCGATACCTATGATTACAATAGCACTTAAGATTCCATTATGCCCGGGTTGATAAAATGGTACAGCAAGGGCTAATGCGGAGCCTAAGGCACCAATGCCAATAAAGCTGCGCTTAAATTGCCATCGATCTGCCATCCAGGCAGCCATCGGCCCAAATAATACCATAGCAAGACCATATAGCATAACGACGCGACCGGTAGCTGATTGGCTGGCACCTAGAGCTTGTAAATATAATGGGGCTGCATAGTATAAGAATCCAGTAAGTAATATTTTGGCAGGGATTGCGGTTAGGATCATTATAGCCAGAAAACAATGATCCCGAAATAATTGCCAAATTTCATCTAGTCGAAAATAGCCCTTGATTGCTGTATGGAAGCTATTTGAGAATAGCTTCTTCTGATGCATTCTATTATGTATATCATTTACTTTATCTTGTATATTATCTACTTGTATATTATCTATAATAAATTGGTATACAAACATCGCAGCCAATAGAGATAATAATGCCGCAATACCAAAAGTAGCTGAATAACCAATGCGGTCAGCTAAAATCCCTCCTAACGCCGCACCACACAGAGATCCTGAAAAAAATCCTCCAAGAAATATAGCCATCCCCTTAGTGCGATTTTGCGGGTTTGTATGATCAGCAACATAACTTTGGGCACTTATGTAGATGGTTCCATAGCCAATAGCAGTTATAGCGCGTACGAAAATTAATTGCCAAAAACTTTGCACTAAAGCCGTTGCCGCAAGTCCCAATGCTGTTATTAAAGCCCCAACTAACAGGCTGTGTCTGCGTCCTACACGGTCACTCCATTGACCTACTAGAGGTAAAGAGACCGCCCACACCAGCATAAACACTGAAATAGGCAGGCTAATTAGTACTTCCTTAGATATCCAGATAGTATGTGATACGGGCAGTAACGTATTTACATATAGGGGGAAAAATGCTAAAGACAGGGCATCGGCAAAGACTACTAGAAACAGGGGTGGTCTTATGTACGGCAACAATGGGGAGTTTGATTTTGCTATTATCGATTTATGACTGTTGTCACGTTCAGCGTGGGAACGATAAAAAACCGAATCTACGGTTTTGATTGGAATTTTAGTGATTAAATTATATATCTTGGTTTCTATTTGTTTAATACTAACGAAGGATAAACTGTCTGGTCCTATAGGATAACTTGTCGGTTCACCCTTAAGTACTCGAACTAAATTATCTATAGGTACTGTTACTAAGAAACGCACTATAAATACTAGTAATTCCGTAGAGATTAATATAGACACTATTAATAAAGCAATAACATCTAGGGCAATATCTAGCAGGCGTTTGGCAAAAAAATGCGGTACTTTATCAAGGCGAATCATGCCAATTAGAGTGTCTTTATACTGTATAGGAATACTAATAGACAAGGGATCATCGAGTCCCTTAACCTGTACTAGCAATGGCGGTGCTGGACTGTCATAGTTTTGCGCAAATTGTAAGCGTTTTCCTTGAATATCATATAGCCCAATCGCAGCAATTTGTGGGAAATTATTTATTAATACTTTAAAGATAGCAGACATGCCGCGCATTTTAGATACTGGAATGTCATGCGAGTGCATCTCGCTAATTAGATCTCCTAGCGATTTGCCAATGATCCGGCTTTGGCTGTATAGCATGGGTAAATATAGATCTCGAAACATAAAATAGCCCATTAGCGTAGAGGCAATACAGGAACTCAAAAGCAGGATTAATGCACTAGATAAGATGTGGGTACGGAAGCTAGGTCGTTTCTTAGGTTTAATGGCATTAATATTGTCGATATTAGGATTTTTAGATGCTTCAGGTGCATTATTGATCCGATATGCAAAGGCTGTAAATATAGAGGTAATTTCAGGCGAGGCTTGGCGCAGTAAATTGTAATGATGCAAGATAGTATGAGTTGTAAAATTTACATTAGAATCAACTAGTAAACATTCAGTACAATTATCTAGTACTTCCAAATTGCTATCAAATCTACGACAGATGGTCTGAAACACGACAATCGATAATAGTAAAAATACGCTAATGACTATTGCAATGCTGATAGCTAGGCGTTGCAGGCCAATCTGACGAGTTTGTTCTAATTCATTCCACGGCACTTCCATGAAGACAAAACCACTATTGCCACCAAACGGATGTTTGATGGGCCATGCTAAAATATGTGCGTTTTTATAATCTAATAATATGCCATTGGTATCAATCTTCCTATTATTAAGGTTTAGCTTATCCAATAACTGCATAATATTGATATCATCATGATCTTTATGCTGTGCCGTGTGGGCTACAAGATTACCTTGCAAATCACCTACAAATAAATGGTTAAGTTCTGGATAGCGTTCTGTTGTCTTATTAAGCAAGGCTGGCAAATGTGCCATTGTGTGTATAGAAAAGCCTAATTGTAATCCATAGTGTATTTTTTTGGCTAAGTTTTTTAAAGGGATATGATAGCGATCCGTCCAGGCTATCGTGAGCTGTTGATCAAACTGAAAATATAGTAATAATCCTAAAAGTATATTGGTGAATAGTAACAATCCCGCAAAGATATGTGTGATTTGTTTGGATATTGATAGGCTCATTGTGTTACTAATTGTGTTACTATGATATTTAGTTGGATGGAACATATTAGATTTTGGTTGTGATCTAAAGGTGAGTAATAGACATTATCCGAAATTCCAATTATAACATTATGGTTGTTAGGCTAAAGGATGGTTTCGGATATTGTCTAAATATATGCTTCAATGGCTATCTATCTATTTATCATCCATTCCCATTGTAACATGGAAACGATTACAAAACGGTCAGAAAAAAATCACTTAATTCAATTCAACCATTATTCCGATATTGTGATGGTGTCAATTTGAAAAATTTGCTTGTAAATTTTCTATTGTGAGACCTTGCAACTATTATAGAAATAATGTAATATAATTATGATGTTATATTCAAACATCAGACTGAACTAGTCGCATTATTCCGACGTAAAAACGCTGGAATATCCAAATAATCCATACTCGCTGCATTAGCTAATTCTTCTTCTGGAGTGTCCACAAATTTCTTTGGTGCTTGGCGGTTGGAACGATTAGCAGCAGGAAATTCGGAATCTTGAAGATTATCCAGATGCTTGTAGTCTGGATTGTTATTAGATGCTACCAAACGTATAGGTATCATGTTATCTCTTGAACCACGAGCTAATTTAGCAGCCTTATTGTTGCCAAGACCTGTAGCGACAACAGTGACTCGCATTTGATCATCCATATCTTGATCAATTACGGTTCCTACTACAACGGTAGCATCTTCATCTGCAAAATCCCGCACTGTATTACCAACCTCATCAAATTCACCGATAGAGAGGTTAGGTCCAGCGGTAATATTGACTAGGATGCCTTTGGCTCCAGATAGATCAACGTCTTCTAATAGTGGGCTATTGATTGCTTGTTCTGCTGCCTGATTGGCGCGATCTTCGCCGGAAGCTGCACCAATTCCCATCATGGCCACACCCATTTCAGACATTACAGTTTTTACATCCGCAAAGTCTACATTAATAAGCCCTGGGCGAGTGATTAATTCAGCAATTCCTTGAGTTGCATTTAATAGCACATCGTTAGCAGCACTAAAGGCATTAAGTAAACTCATTTCTTTGCCAAGTACAGCTAGTAATTTTTCATTGGGAATAGTAATTAAAGAATCTACATGTTTGGCAAGTTCTCCAATGCCTTCCAAGGCGATACGCATCCGTTTTGGACCTTCAAATGGAAAAGGTTTGGTTACTACTCCAACTGTCAAAGCTCCTAAATGACGGGCTACTTCTGCAACTACAGGGGCTGCTCCAGTACCAGTACCACCGCCCATTCCGGCGGTGATAAATACCATATCCGCGCCTTGAAGGGCTTCTTCGATACGACTGCGGTCTTCTTCAGCGGCTTTGCGGCCTATATCGGGATCGGCTCCTGCGCCTAGTCCTTTGGTGATATTGACTCCTAATTGGAGAATGGTTTTGCTGCTACAGCCTTTTAGTGCTTGTGCATCAGTATTGGTGCATATAAATTCAACACCCTGTATTGAGTTTAAGACCATGTGGTTTACAGCGTTGCAGCCGCCACCACCGATGCCAATGACTTTGATGATGGCGTTTTGGTGAACTGGCTCTACTAGTTCGAACATTTTGTTATCTACCCTTGCAAGTTTTGTATTTTAAATATTGTTACAACATAAATTGTAGATTTTTTTGTTAAATCTACTGCATAAAATTTTAAGAAAATGTAAGACTTTATAAGTAAAAGATAAGTAAAAGTTTATAAAGTTATTCAAGGTGCGTACCTTGTCACATATCAGTTTATAGATCGTTTTATTGATCGTTCCCACGCTCTGCGTGGGAACGTAGCTACCTGTATTCCCACATTAAGAGTGGGAATGCCATCCAATAATCCTTTAAGTGGTAAACTTCTCAAAATACATGGCAACTTTATGGTACGGGTTCGTACCGTACCGTAGGGTTAGCATTGACTACACGGAACCCCCACCGATTAAATGCCATAATTTATTGAGAAATTACTTTAAGTATTCGCTATAACTAGAGTATATTTAGATAATTTTAAATATACTCTCTAAATATACTCTAGGTTATATTCTAGATATCTATTAAAGATATCTAGATTTATTATTAACTCTACATCATAAAATTTTAAAAGTATAGTAGTTTTTTATAAATTTCTTGAATTATATTTATTATTAAGTTTTCAGGCTAACCTTTCAATAGCACAAGGTTTTATCCTAAAAATGTAACTTCTCAATAAGCTATGGTATATGACGCACATTCTGGTGCTTAAGCCTTAAGCACCTTGTGTGGTACCTCTGCCGCTTTTTAATTCTACTTTATCAGATTAGATATCATAGGGTGTGCATTGTGTCCCATAAAATAGCATACATGCGTGGTAAGATGTTGGGTTGACGATGAGGCCGTCAACTCAACCTACGGTTGTCAATGTGATAAAGTAGAATTAATTACTAAGAATATTTAAAAATATGTGGCAAAGCCACTATGGGTTCCAAGGCAAAGCCACTATGGGTACCCAGGCAGAGCCTTGGCACCAAATGCCATACGTTATTAAGAAGTTCCCTAAAAATTGCCTTGAAACCAATTTTTAATGCGTCGGAATACATTTTTAATACCACCAGAATCATTTAAATCGGATTCTCGAGCCGAACGATTGCGGTAACCAAATAGTAGTAAGCCAACAGCTGTGGCATAAATTGGATCTTGGATTATTTCAACTGGCCCTTTTACATATTGCGGTACACCAATTCGTGCTGGCATGTGAAAAATCTCTTCAGCTAATTCAACCAAGCCTTCCATTTTGGCACTCCCACCTGTTAAAACGATCCCACCTGCAATGCGCTCTGCCAAACCACATCTACGCAATTCAGCGCGTGTTAATTTGAATAACTCGTCATAACGAGGTTCCACTACTTCTGCTAATTCTTGTCTGGTAAGACGATGGGCAGGACGTTCCCCTATACTTGGGACTTCAATATGTTCATCACTGCCTGCAAGCTGGCGTAATGCACAGGCATATTTCATCTTTAAATCTTCAGCATGTTGTGTAGGGGTCCGTAATGCAACCGCAATATCATTTGTTACTTGGTCGCCTGCTATGGGAATTACTGCTGTATGTTGGATGGCTCCATTAGCATAGATTGCAATGTCTGTGGTGCCACCACCAATGTCTACTAAACATACACCTAGTTCTTTTTCATCTGCTTGTAAGACTGCATAACTGGATGCCAGTTGGCTTAGTACTAAATCGTCTACTTCTAAGCCACAGCGTCGTACACTTTTGATGACATTTTGGGCAGCACTAACAGAAGCTGTAACCATGTGGACTAGCGTTTCTAGTCTTACTCCAGACATGCCAATTGGTTCGTGGATTCCATCCTGTTCGTCTACAATAAATTCTTGGGGTAGAATATGGAGTATTCTTTGGTCTGCTGGTATGGCAACCGCTCGTGCTGCATCAATGACTCGTTCAACATCACTTGTGGTTACTTCTTCTTCATGTACTCCTACAATACCTTTGGAATTACGACTGCGTATATGACTGCCTGAAATTCCGCATAGTAGTGTTTGTATTTGGCAATGTGCCATTAGTTCCGCTTCTTCTACTGCTCTTTGGATTGATTGTACCGTAGATTCGATATTGACTACGACTCCTTTTTTAAGTCCACGAGCTGGATGGGTGCCAAGTCCTATTATCTCAATGTCGCCATCATGCTGAATTTCTCCTACTAATACGGCAACTTTGGATGTGCCAATATCTAGGCCAACAATGAGATTTTGGTCTCCTTTGCGAGACATGTTTTCCCCCTACCGATTCGTTATCATGTTGTGATATTGCTGTAATACAGGTTATGTATTTTATTTGAAGTGCGCAAAAATCTCATTTGGGAATAGAATTGACTGTTTGGTAATTTTGAGAAATCAGTAAATTTAATCTGTATCAGTGTTAGCTAATTCGTGCCTTTTAACAGCAAAACCATTTACGTATCTTAAATCTATATACACCAAAGTTTGTGGTTGCAATAACTTTGGAAAATAACGCAAAAATCTTTTAACGCGCATTTGTATAGTTTTAGTTCCCAAATAAAGCACCAAACCATTGGATAAAGCAACATACCAAGCATGTCTAGTGCTAAGCCTAAGTTTGGTAATGTGTAATTTATGTCGAGTTAGCTGTTGATTTAACCATTTATAATATTCGATTACTTTTGGTACATGATGATCTGGCCCTTCTAAATATGGCAATCCTTGTGGTATCGTTTTTGGACCCGGAGTAAATACAACGCCTTGTTGACTTACTAGTTTATTTTGGCCCCAACGAGCCAATGCCTCATGTTCTCGTATCCACACAATTACAGTTAAAGGCCAAACTCGGCGTACATGAACTTCAGTTACCCAGGGCAATTTTTCTATTGAGCGACGTATTAAACCAAGATTTATAGCAAAAAAATTGCGAGTAGTTTTCATTTGTTTGGCAATGATATTTTGTAATAAAGCTGGATTAGTATGGCGTATTTCACCTTCAAAACGGATTTTAGCTATGGCAAATTGGTTTGTGGTTAAGATCCATCTTATGGCCCAAAACCCACCTCCAAGTAATACACTAAGTAGTAATAAGGAAAATAGCCATTGTATATATTTGATGCCACGCCATGCAGTTGCCTTTTTGACAGTATGTTTTGTAGTCTTTCTGGTATTGCTACCCAAATTAGCCGCTACAACTGTGCGCATTATAGATTCTGTCATATTTTTAATCTAATGGTACATAGTATTATTTATGGTACTAGTATTTTTATGGTTGCAAGCTGGTATGTAGGATACGCCAAACTAGTTCTTCAAAATCAATTCCAAAAGTTTTGGCTGCCATAGGTACTAGGCTATGATCAGTCATGCCTGGGACGGTATTGACTTCTAGTAACCAAGGATTACCATCCTGATCAGTAAATAGATCCACTCGTCCCCAACCAGTGGCTCCAACGCTTTGAAAGGCTTGTAAGGCCAGTGCTTGTAATTGTGCTTCTATATTATTAGGCAATCCACAAGGACAATGATAACTTGTAGAGTTAGAATGATATTTGGCTTCATAGTCATAGAATACTCTAGGCGTTTCTAAACGGATCATTGGAAGTAATTGCTCACCAAGTATAGCGCAAGTATATTCATTGCCAGTAATCCAGCGTTCTGCAAGCACTATATTGTCATAATTGGCTGCTTCTTTCCAGGATGCCTCTAGTTGCATAGCATCTTCTACTCGTGCCATTCCTATAGATGATCCTTCTTGGGCTGGTTTGATCATTAATGGAAAGCCTAAAGCCGCAGCTTGTTCTAGATCCTGTTCGGCGTGGATAGCTACAAATTCTGGAGTAGGCAGCCCTATACTTTTCCATAGTAGTTTGCAGCGATATTTGTCCATTCCAAGAGCTGAACCAAGTACTCCGCTACCAGTATAGGGGATTTTGCTAGTTTCTAATGCGCCTTGAATTACTCCATCCTCACCGCCACGACCATGTAAGCAGATAAAGGCTCGCGTAAAATTTTCTGTAAGTAATTTTTGAATAATATTGATATCTGGGTCTACTGGATGTGCATCTACACCTTTGTGTTTTAGAGCTTTTAGTACTGCATTACCACTTTTTAAGGATATTTCGCGTTCTGCAGAGTGGCCGCCCATAAGGACTGCTACTTTTCCAAAATCTGTTGCTTGCATATTTTGCATAGTTTTTACCTCATTGCTCATGTTCCAATACAATTAACATTTGGCATGTAGGATGGGTAGAGCCAAAGCGAAACCCATCATTTTAAATAAATGAGGTTGATGCGCTTCGTACCTCAGCGCATCCTATACCTCTCATGGTTTTTACATGGCTAATTAATTCATAACTTATCCAATAATTTGTACTTCCTTTATAAGATGCACCCCAAAATGTTGGTGTACTGTCTTTTGAACTTGTTCTATTAAGGCTTCTATATCAGAAGCTGTAGCATGGCCTAAATTGATTATAAAGTTGGCATGTTTAGTGGATACTTCAGCTCCACCTATGCGCAATCCTTTGCATCCTGAAGCTTCTATCAAACGACCCGCATGATCTCCTGGTGGATTACGGAATGTGGAACCTGCACTTGGCAAGCCGATAGGTTGATTGGCAGAGCGTTTTGTAAGGTATTGTTTAATGTTGTCTTTTGCCTCTATTACAGAGCCTGGTCGTAAGGAGAATGTAGCTTGGAGAAACCATTCTTGGTTATAGAGTGTAGATAATGAATCATGCTGAGTTGTATCAGATCTTATGGATATGGAGCTATCAGATTTTAGGGTTACGGATCTATAACCAATTTGATATTCATTAGGAGTACGATGATAAATTGTTCCTGTACGATCTACGGTCATTACGTTTGCTATTAGGTTCCAAGTTTCGCCTCCAAAAGCCCCAGCATTTAGAGCTAAAGCACCGCCTAGAGTACCTGGAATGCCAGCTAAAAATTCTGCTCCCATTAAACCAGCATGGGCTGCAAATCTAGCAAATTTAGGACAGCTTACTCCAGCTTGGGCTTGAATTTGTCTTAAAGTCTGATTTTCTTCTAAGTCCAAATTTGGATTCAATGACTCTATTATTTCTATATTGTTTAATATGCCTTTAGTCACAATAACTGTGCCTGGAAAACCACCATCCCGTACTAATAGATTACTACCATGTCCCAGCCATAATAAGGGTTCATCAGGTGGTACATTAGCTAAAAATTCTACCAGATCATCTTGATCTGTAGGGCAATATATGCATTTCGCAGGCCCACCAACACGCCAACTCGTATATCCAGCTAAAGCCTTGTTGTAATATATGTCACCTTGCATTCTATACAAATAATCCTTGTTTTTTTTGAACCATGATTTTCTAGATTAACGAGATGATCTTGATTAGCATCTTGGTAATTGAGATAGTCCTATAAATCATGATTCAAAAAAATTAAATTATCTCTAAGCCTCTTAAAGGTTAGTACCAATGCTGTACCTTGGTACAGACTAATGATTTTATTGTGTCAAGACCAGATAGAAGAGCTAGTTTGATAGGTGTATTAATATCTATTTTATAACTATTGGTTTGGTATACATATTTTTGAGATAAATTACGCTTAATTACACTTTGCCAATTCCCCAAAATGATAGATTTAATTCCAAAACAATATGACAAAGATTCACCGCATCCCATATGTAAAACTGGTATCGTTGGTAATTTCATAATGATGGTCCATTTATTGTGTGAGGAAATAATACACTAGGCAATTTTTTGGCCATCAGACCAATATCTCCAGCTCCTAACATTAAAACTAGATCCTGATCTTGAACTACATCGTTAATTATATCAGGTAACTCATTGAGAAATTGTATAAATATGGGCTTTATTTTGCCTTTTGATTGAATCAGTCTAGTCAAGCTACGCCCATCAGCCCCCGGAATAGGCATCTCTCCTGCTGGATATACTTCAGTGAGTATTAATAAATCAACTTGAGATAGAATGTGCGCGAAATTTTCAAGACAGTCTCGAGTTCGAGTGTAACGATGCGGTTGGAATACTAAAACTAATCTCCTATTAGGCCAGCCAGATTTTGCTGCGGCTATAGTAGCTGCAATTTCATTGGGATGGTGGGCATAATCATCTACTAATATTAGATTATGGCCTGCTTTAGTTTGGCCTTGGGTTATTTGAAAACGCCTATCAATACCTTGAAAATTTGCTAAAACTTGTAAAATAGTGGTCTGTGGTATAGATAGCTCTAATGCTACAGTAATAGCGGCTAAAGCATTGAGCACATTATGATGGCCTGGCAAATTTAGGGTCACAGATACTGGTTCAGATTTATCCATAACCAATGTAAAATAGCTCTGCTGCCCCGTATAGTGAATAGCTTGTGCCCTTACATCAGCATCAGGATGGGTCCCATAAGTTTTTATCTTGCGAGATATTGCAGGTAACAGTGCTTGCACCTCTATATCATCAATGCATAAGACGGCAAGGCCATAGAATGGTAAATGATGTAGAAATTCAATAAAGGTACTACGGAGTTTATTAAAATCATTGCTGTATGTATCCATATGATCTGCGTCGATATTGGTTACCACAGCCAATTTAGGTTGCAAATATAAAAATGAAGCATCGCTTTCGTCAGCTTCTGCTACTAGATAACGCCCTTTACCTAAGCGAGCGTTTGCTCCGGTGCTATTTAGTAATCCCCCGATTACAAATGTTGGGTCTAGTCCTGCTTCAGCCAATAGACTAGATATTAGACTTGTGGTAGTGGTCTTACCGTGAGTACCTGCTATGGCAATGCCGTAATGAAACCGCATTAGTTCGGCAAGCATTTCGGCTCTAGGGACTACTGGGATGCGTTCTGATTGGGCTGCTTGAATTTCAGGGTTGTTTTTGTCTACGGCACTGGATATTACGATAGCATCAGCACCTTTTAAATTTTCGGCCCGGTGGCCAAGGCTTATAGCTGCTCCTAGATTGGATAGACGTAGGGTTGCGGTATTTTCTTTAAGATCTGATCCGGAAATTCTATAGCCCAATGTAAGTAATACTTCTGCAATGCCGCTCATTCCAGCACCGCCAATACCTACAAAGTGTAGGTTTTGAATACGTCCCATGCGATCAGCAGGATGGTATGCTATGTCTAGGCTAGTCATATAAGTAGTTAATTATAAACTTTTATTTTAAATTTTAGTAGGTTAAATTTTAATTTTAAACTAATTTTTTAAAATTTGAAAGTAGTTTTATAATTAAATTAAAAATTTAGTTTAAACTTAATGTATAACTCCAGGATTTACCTAAATATTTAGGTAAATATTACCCAAGGCTTTAGCTGAAGAATATCTAATTTTACGGATCAGGCTGATATTCGTAACGTACATAACGATTTTCATAAAACTCATCTAAAGATTCTTCAGTTGCAAATAATTCTGACCAAACTTCATGGCCATCAATTAACTCACCAGCATCTAAATGATACGAAAGTTGATTGGGATGGATAGTGTAGGCTTGCTCAGTACCGCCAGATACAGCATAATCTTCAGCTTCTTCCTGAGCTTTGGTAAAAGCATCCATATAAGATGGAGCCTTGAATGCTACAATACGCTCTTCTATTACATTCGCGCCATTAGAATTTTGTCCCCATAAATACAATGTCCTTATAGCATACCAGGCATTTTCATCAGATATATCTTGATTAGATATACTATTAGATATACTATTAGATATATTAGATATATTTTTATTACCTATCTTTTCATTAGCTATATCTTGAGTATTCATAATGCTTCCTAGTAGATTGGGTTATGTCTTTATTTACACAAAAACTGATTCTATCGCTTTCTGTGGGCATCTAACATATTGATAATAGCAGATAAAATTATTAGCTAAAAGCAACATATAGTCAAGAATGATTAAGTGCAGGCATGATAGTCTTGGGGCAGAATCTCCAATTTTTGGGGCTACAAGATCAAACGGCCCTTTTTTTCGGCAATGTTAATTAATGCTTGAGTGCCAGAGTTAAACGCCAGATAATCCTGTTCAACTCCATCACTGAATATTAATCCGTGTTCTGGCATGTGCGACAATAAACGCAATGGCTTATTAGCTGTTACCTTACCAAAGGTAAGAGTTGCTTGCGAAGTACGGCTAGGCCAGGGTTCACGGACTGAAAACATAAGATAATTGGCATCCCAGGCTAATGGTTTAGTCTCTAGCTTTATTCTGTTATCAACATGTTGGGCGATACTGGAAGCACCAGTTAAAATACTGCGTAACCAACCAGTAGAACCTAAACCAGTAGACACAATAATGCCACTAGATAGCTGTTCTTCGGCTTGTTGACCAATTTCTATGCGATATTGAGCGGACGTATGACTACGAGGACCTATAAAGAAATCATTAACGGCATATAGGCATTGACCATCATTAAGTGTCGCCTTAGCTAGGGTAATTTCTTTCCAGGGACGAGTGTTTTGAAATACTTCTGGTAGTAGGCTTAATAGCTCAATACTTTTAAAGGGTAAAAGCACCCCTTCCCAACGTTCTGGGTCAGGATTCACGCCAATTAAAGGTTGGCCATCTAAATATTTTAAGGTGTTGGCTACTAATCCATCTTGACCTAACACCACAACTGTATCTTTAGGCCCAAATAGATAATTAGGTACAAACGTTCGGTCTAGTACTTGCAAGCGTCCCTGTTGGGTTAGTAATTTTTGAGCAATTTGCAATTGCTCTTGATATTGCCGATGTTCCGCTTGGTAATCGGAAAAATCCGCTCCTAAATGCTCGATATAAAAACGTGCTTGCTCTTCGGTATTAAAGCGTTGTACTAGTTCTTGCAAGCGTGTTTGGCGGGTAACAAGCACAATTTTATGCTCGCTTAAAGGCATGGACATAATTATTTAGCGGCTGTGAGATAGTTTTTAAATATACCAACCATTTTCCTTGCGGCTCTCCTAGTTATTTTTAGTTATTTTTAGTTATTTTGTACAAAGCTTGGGCGATTTAGCAATTCAGTCAAAAGTTCTGGAGACACATTAAGTGTCCCAACCTTTTTAGCTCCTTGAGCGATTTCACGAAAAGCTTGGGCGATTAATTGGCTTGAGTCCATGCCTACATTGGCTAGTGCTTGAACAATACGTGGATCGGCACCAGCTAAAGCTGCCATAGCTTGAGTAAGTGCATAGGCTTTAGCATCAGCTTCTTCACGGGCATTGGCTACTGCTAAATTAACTAAAGTACGCTTTTGTTCTTCTAAGGCAATTTGGGTTTGCATTTCGGCTTCACTCAATTCACGCTGCTTTTGCTGCACAGCCTTTTCGGCTTCCATCTGCGTTTCGCGGATTTGACGTTTTTTCTGTTCTACTGCAATCTCAGTATTCAACTGATTTTCTTGAATCGCTCGTTCATGCTCTACAGCAGCATTACGCCTGATGTACACAGCCTCATCTGCTTGGCGTAAAATAGCCTCGCGGGCTTCAGTTTCTAAAGCACGGGCAGTTTCTGGAGTTGGCTTGATAGCTAAGATCGCTAGAGCTAATACTTCTATGCCTAAGGAAGCTATGGCTTCATTTGTTTGTAAACCAGTACGTAACTCGGTAACCAATTCGCTGCCAGCGGTGAGGGCTTCCCTCAGCTTTAAACGCTTTATAGCTGCATTAGTTAAAACTTGGGCATGATTGACTAAGCGCGAAGCCAGTTTATATGGATCTTCGGCGGCATAATCTAAACCATTTGCAGCTAAAGTATAGTTCATCATAGCTGCGAGTTTATTTGGGTTTTGTACCCGATAAGTAATTTGTCCTTGAATAGATATTTCCTGAAAATCGGCGGTAATTTCGTTAAAGATAAATGGCATATCAACACTGGCCATTGGCACTTTTACTAATGAAGAAATGGGTGCAAAATAGAATGCAGTTATTCCCGTACCTTCTTTGGCAATTTTGCCTTTACGATGCACCATTAAATATTCAGTTGGCTGAACTTTGATAAATTTGAAACCAAGCATTGCTATGAATCCTGATATTGGTTGTGGTGAAAATTTTGGTATCCTTCATTTTCCAGTTTACACTTTTATGATCAAAGATAGAATATTCTCGCCAAGCTTAATGAAAATTCCGAATTAGGTATTTACTTTTGAGTATTAAATTTGTTAAAATTATAATACTCTTTAGTTAAACTATAAGTTAAACTATAAAATTATAACCCAATGAAAAAACTACAAGAACTATTTGCTGTTGAACGAGATATAAAAGAAGTAGAACGTTGGATCTTTTCCTTAGCACCATTGGCAATAGCATTTATCTTTTTTGTCATCTTCCTATTTCCAGTCGAAACGCAAAAGAAAGATATAATTTATGTCATTGGACTTACTGCAGGATTCACTGGTTTACAAACTTATTGGATCATACGTGGCTGGAAACGTAACGAAGGTATGACTATTATATTAGGTTTTTTGGGGATAGGTTTAGCAATTGCAGCCGCTATCACCTATTTATATGTCTATGGCTAACATCTACTATTTTAGATAGATATAACGAAACCCTTTGATCGTTCCCACTAGTATGGGAACGTTCGAATCCCTAACTGATTTATTGAGAAGAATTTGAAGGATTAATACGAATATTATTATACATATTACGCAATGTCGTAAGTTGTCGCGCCAAATCCACATATTGACTTTCTAAATCCGCTATACGAGAATCTAAAGTATTTTTAGAATTACCAATCTTTTTAAGATTCGCCAAACGTTTTTCCATTGCATCTTTATATTCTTGAATTTGTGTTATTAGGGGGTCTAATGCTTGAGACAACCATTCATTGGTGACTTTAGATATATCTTCAAAAACTTCGCGTCCTCTACCTGCAAGCGCACTATAGAATCGCTTCACTACAAAACCTTGGCTTGAGATTGTTAATGTAGGACTACGCCTAAATACATCTACCTCTTGATAGACTACTTCCAAATTTACTCGATATTGCATCGTAGAAAATTTTGGAGGATGTATAGTAGTTAGATTAAGATCTCTTTGCACATTACGATAAATATCACGGATTAACTTTTTAGTCTCATCCATAGATATAATAATCTGCTGCATGATATAGCGTAACTCATCAAACAAAGTCTTCATTGCCCAACTCATACCATGAGTAGTCCAACTTGCTAACATTTCATCATAAGTTTTTGTAATTAAAGAATCAATTTGTTTGAGATTCAATTGCTGATGTAACTGTTTTTTCCATTTTTTTAATTCAAGACGGCCATTCTGAAATTTATCTATAGCTTCTATATATTGTGCCTGCTCTAAACGAGTCTTCTCTAGCATCTGTTTAATCACATCTGCACTTTTATCTCTTAACGATTCTAACTCGGATAATTGCTGTTTAATATTGCGAATTTGTTGTGCCACTAGAGTGCGACTAGCCTCTATTAATTGCCCGATATCTTGCTCAATAGTCTCTAAAATAATCTGTTGCCGCATCGCAAGCACATTATCGCCTAAATAAGACTCTAGTGGCACAATAGCACTTTTTACCAGTAATATAGGGTCATTTTTGACTCTACCAACTAAGGCTTTTTGAGCGGATAATGGGAATACAAGTTGTTCATCAAGACCTAAAGTCTTAGCTGTCATTGTTCTTTGATCAGCAATAATCTTGCGTACTTCTTGTGGAAATTTTAATTCATCCCATAAAGCATCAATCTTATTTAGGGCTATAATTAGACCACGTTGTCGTTGTTTTTGTGGACCTTGAATATAGTGTTGCCACATTTCCATGTCGCTACGAGTCACTCCAGTATCAGCCGCAAGTACGAACAATATTACCTGTGCGTTTGGTAAGGTACTAATAGTTAATTCAGGTTCGTTACCCAAAGCATTTAGCCCTGGGGTATCTAATATGACTAAGCCTTGTTTTAATAATGGGTGAGGGAAGCTTATGATAGCATGTCTCCAACGCGGGACTTCTATCATATCACTTTTTGGTTCCTGTTGAGTTTGCGGGTTAAATAAGCCTAAGCGTTTGGCTTCAATGTCAGTTACTTGTTTGGTCTGAATGATTTCTCTTAGAGTACTTTCAATTTGGTCTGGAGATTTGACATTTAGAGGTATATCAATCCAGCAATTGCTATGTTGTTTACGTTTAAGTTCATTAATGGTTTCGTCTTGCCCTCGAGTTTCAATAGGTAATAGGCGCACATAAGATTCTTTGCGGTCCATGTCCCATAATAGTTCCGTAGGACACATGGTAGTACGACCAGCTGCTGATGGTAGTAAGCGTCGTCCATAGTCTGCAAAAAAGATGGCATTGATCAGCTCTGTTTTACCCCGTGAGACTTCTGCTACTACGGCTACGGTGAGTCGGTCTTTTTCTAACAGTGTTAAGGTATTGTCGATTCGTGCGTCAATGTTTGAGGTACATTGTTTTTTGGTTTTTAACCAGGAACGGTATTCTTCAATTGTGTTTGCAAGTTGGTTTTTCCATTGGCTGTATGCCTGGAAGCTGCGTCGAAACACGCTAACGCTTGCTGCACGAGTTTCACCTATTGGAGATTGCCAAGTCATTAAATTACCGCATGGTTGTTGATATTAATAATTTTTGAATAAATAGACATTATACCGATTTTTAACTAAAAGCTAGATTTCATCGTAGAAATTAGAAATTTTATCTATTAAATTCAGTTGGCTATGAAAATCGGTATAATGTCTGATTAGCTAGTGTGCTTTTGTAAGAAAATGACTGATTGGTTTTAATTAAATGATCCAAACGTTTTAATGATAATCCATCAGCAATAATATCAGGGTTTACAGCTTCGTGAATGTTATAGCACGTAGGATGGGTTTTCGGCTACGCCTCTACCCATCCTACGAGCTACCTGGCTAAATTCTAATCGTTGTTGGGTCTATTCCTAATTCTTGTAATTTTGCAGCAAGTGCTGCAGCTCGTTTTCGTTCTATATCAGCTCGTTTTCGTTCTATATCAGCTCGTTTCCGTTCTATATCAGCTTGCTCATGTTCCATCTTAGCACTTTCGGCTGGAGTAGGAATTAATTTGCCATCTT
>LFCU01000011.1 GCA_001044195.1 Candidatus Achromatium palustre | reverse complement strand
GTACAATTTGGGTTACAATATGTAAACGGGGATTTTCCAGAATTGGAACAGCTTAGAAAATATTATCAGTTGTAAATTAATAGTAAACTAAATAGTAAAATTTTTGAGCTATGATTCTAGGATTCCATGATTTACAAGATTTTCTTGATTACTAAGAGGCCATAACATTATTATGGAAATTTTAAACTTATTTGTGGTAATTTTCATCATATTATTTGTTGTGATATTAGTGTTTAAAAACCCGCGCTGGCCTTAAGAAAAAATAGCTATTACATTAAGATCTTATGTTTAAATTATTTTAGGGAGATGAAGGTAGCTGTGAATTGGCGTACCTATTGGATCGCCTTTCAAACTTTGGCTGGCAAAGAAATATTACGCTTTTTGCGTATATGGATCCAAACTGTGTTACCAGCAATGGTAACTACAACCCTGTATTTTCTAATTTTTGGAAAAATTATTGGCTCTCGAATCGGTTTGATGAATGGCTTTTCATATCTGGACTATATAGTCCCAGGTATCATTCTTATGGCTGTTATCACTAATTCTTATTCTAATACAGTGTCCTCATTTTATCAAAGCAAATTTGGTCACTATATAGAAGAGTTATTAATTGCCCCTGTACCCAATTGGATAATTCTAAGCGGTTTTATTACAGGTGGTGTATCCCGTGGCTTGATAGTTGGTTTAGCAGTTAGCCTTATATCAGTAATCTTTACAAATATACATATCCATAACTATCTAATTAGCGGCATAGTATTGCTATTGACCGCAACGTTATTTTCTTTAGCTGGCTTTATAAACGCAATTTTTGCTAAAAGTTTTGATGATGTGGCCATTATTCCAAACTTTGTTTTGACTCCCTTGACTTATTTAGGGGGAATCTTTTATTCTATTCAGGTCTTGCCTAATCCGTGGCGGATTTTATCGTTTGGAAATCCAATATTTTATATGGTAAGTGCTTTTCGTTATGGTGTTTTAGGAGTTACTGATGTTGATTTAAGGTTAGCATTCTTGGTTATTTTAATATTTATAATTGTATTAATAGCCTTCAGCTTATGGTTATTGAGACATGGGGTTGGCATTAAGTCTTAATATGGTTTTAAGTAAAACCAACTAATGTTCTGGCATTACAAACCGTCATAACTTTTAAATCGTTCCCACGCTTTGCGTGAAAACGCATCCTGGACGCTTTGCGTCCTATTTACAGGAAAAAATATTTTATGCGTTATTCTATATATTACAAAATATTTATAGCAGTATTACCACTGTGCGTATACGCAAATGGAGATAGTACGCCGCCGCTTCTACAGCAACCAGCACCTCCACCTATTGAGGAGATACCAACTGTAAAATTATCTCCCGAAATTCAACTCAAAACATTACCCCCAAAACCCCAAAAAATTATACCAATACATTTAGTGCGGCCATTTTTATTAAGGCCCATCCTGTTGCAATCAGAACAAATGGAGACTGCCCCCAGAGTAGTTGGTTTTGTGGGAGAACGTTTCATAGGCTCATCTGGAGATGAAATCTATGTAAGTGATAAAGATTATTCTAAGACTTTAGAACAAGACTTCACAAACCTTGAAGATTCCATAAATCTGGAAGAACTAGACGCAGCAGGGCGATTATGGCACAAATTTGAAATAGTACGTCCCGGTCCGCCTTATCTTGATCCAGATACTGAAGAAATCTTAGGGTATGGAGCGATACACGTTGGCAATGCAATATTAGTAAAACCTGGAGAACCTGCTCACTTAGCCATAACAGGCAATAGCCGTGTTGTAAGAGTGAATGATCTTATATTTCCGATTTTAGAAGAAGATTCTATAGAAGATATTGTCCCAATTCCAGCACCTTATGAACTTCGTGGCAAAATTCTTAAAATACCTTACGGTTCTTATGAAAATGCTGCTAACGACGTTGTGGCCATTAATTTGGGAGCTATTGATCAGGTCAAGCCTGGACATATCTTCGAGGTTGTTCGATCCCCAATTAGACCCAGAACTACAAAAGACTTAAAGCTCCCACCAACGCTTCCTAAAGAAGTTATAGGTATCATTGTGGTATTCAGAAGCTTTGAACGAGTTAGTTATGCCTTAATAACAAAAGCAACCTTATCCATACGTCCACAAGATATAATTCGTGGTTCTGGTACTTAAATGCGATGGATGAACATTGGCGTGATTGGCTAACTCTATGGCAAGCCCCTGGTATTGGGCCAATCACCTGGAAGCGTTTAATGCAGCATTTTGGTTCTCCAACTGAAATATTAGCTATAGGACGTGATGCAAAACAGGCCGTAAGCCTACGAGCTATGGGTGTGAAAGAGGCTACCTGTAATTGGTTACAACAACCTGATCTTAAGGCATTAGAGATAAGCTATGCTTGGTTAGAACAACCAAATAACCATTTAGTGACCTCAGAGCATTCCTATTATCCATCATTATTGGCCAAGATTCACGATCCACCCCCTGTATTATTTGTAACTGGCGATCCTGCTATTCTTAGTCAGCCACAGATTGCGATTGTAGGAACTAGGAATCCATCTCAGGAGGGAATTAGTAATGCCTGGGAATTTGCCAAGATGTTAGCCGCTGCTGGCTATACCATAACCAGTGGTCTAGCTTTAGGTATTGATGTGGCTGCCCATAGTGGTGCTTTAGATACTGGCAAAACTATAGCGGTAAGTGCTACAGGGCCAGATAGAATTTATCCAGGTAATCACTTAGATCTTGCCAGAAGGATTAGTGTAAATGGAGCGTTAGTTACTGAATTGCCACTGGGTGTCAAAGTACGGCGTGAAAATTTTCCACGCCGCAATCGTATAATCAGCGGCTTGTCTTTAGGCTCTTTAATAGTAGAAGCGGGAGAGAAAAGCGGTGCTCTGATTACTGCTAAAACCGCAGCTGATCAAGGACGTGAGGTCTTTGCCATCCCAGGATCAATCCATAATCCATTAAGCAAAGGTTGTCACAACTTGATTCGTCAAGGCGCAAAATTAGTTGAAACCGCTCAGGATATTGTAGATGAGCTTGGCGCATTAACTGGAGCTTTAATTCCTGTTCAAATCACCACGAAACCTAGTCCTAAATCAGAATACTCATCAACAGGTACTATAACTCAGCAGGAAGATTTATCTTTAGATCCGTTGGAACCTGATCATAAAACCTTGCTTACCTATATTGAGTATGATCCAGTAGCGCAAGATGTTCTTATCCAGCGTAGTGGATTAACCCCCAATGCGGTAGCAACCGCACTTTTTATGTTGGAGATGAGTGGTTATATTACATTAACTGCTGGAGGACGTTATTCACGTACCAAACGCGGTGATATAGCTTTAAAGCAAAATATCTAAAAAGGGTTATGGCCCAAAGGTTAGTGATATTTAGACGTATATACTTAAATTATATAGTAATTTTTGTCTTTAAATCACTAACACTTGAACCACTATCCTAAAAAGTAGCACATAGACATAGCCCGTAGGATGGGTAGAGCGAAGCGAAACCCATCAAATCCGTCATTTCATAAATATGTTTAAGCAAGGATTTTTACATAACATTGGGTTGGTGCAAAAATTTATAGATATTATTTTTTAAATGATGGGTTTCGCTTCGCTCTACCCATCCTACGGGCTGGATAGTCGAGTAATACAAATATATTTTTTGGTCGTTTCATTCTGCAAGGCATTTTGTATGTTATTTCGCACAGAACCCTTGCAAAGCATGATATTAGAATATCATAGAATACTAACTTTTGAACATCGAGTGTCATGTGTTTTTCATGCAGGATTTAGGTATTAAGCAGACACACAACCTTAAGCTACCGTTCTTAGTTTTGCGGCTTTAATATTCCCAAAAAAATAGCTAACAAGGCTTCAACATCTTGAGGGAATCTAAATAAATTTAGATCTTGCGTGATTCGTTTTTCTTGGCGTTCCAACTGAGCAAAACGCCATACTTCACCAATGGTTAAGGCACCATAAATAATCGGCGGTTGCTCAATTATTTCGTAATGATCTAAAGCAATCATTTCTACCATCAGTTGATTAAACCCTCGATCTAAATCGCCCTTTTGGGCTTCAATTACAATCAACTTTTCAGTTGACTGTAGAACGTAATCAATGACTCCATTTAAATAATTATCAATATCAATGGGATATTCAATGTTTAAATCTGCTTCAACAGCCAAAATGATTTCATGTAGCAAAGGGGCAATCATAAATTCTCGTTTAGCTATTTCTGAATGAGATTTTATTCTTGGTCGTAACCGATAGTAAAAGGATTGAATTTTTTCAACAAGGCTTGGATCAACGATGAGGTTATGTGGATAAACTAAGTGAGTTAACTGGAACCGATATTCAAAAGCTTGACTGATTTCTTCAGCCGTTGCTGACATATTAAAATAATCGCTAAATGAATATCTTTTACCTTCAATTAATAAGTGCTGCTTCATGATTTTGTTTATCTATTAATAGCATATTCACGAAATGCTATGTGCTGTATATAATTATTAAAATTATGGCATCCTTCACCAACTTCTAAAAGTAGTTAACATTTTTTTCCGATAGTCTAAGAGCAACAAGATCGAATTTAAAAAGTGTCAATTGGAAAGCCAGGTAGGGTGGGCAAACAGGTGTATCATTTGCCCACGCAAAAATTATCAAACATTGCCAAAATTAGTAGTTTGCGTGGGAACTATAAAATGATGTGCAAATTTTGGGAAGGTACGCAATGCGTACCCTACCTGGTTCCCGCCCTACAGTGCTTCGTTAATAGCACCTACGAGCTACCTAAAGTTGCCGTTTTTTTAGCAATCCAACATAACCAAATTTATGTTGTATGTAAATTTAATGGAGTTCAAATTGGATGAGGAAATGTTGGGTTGGCGATAAGGCCATCAACCCAACCTACGGTGCTGTAATAGACAAGGCTTTTTTATACAGAGGTTTTGCTTTGGCATATTGGCCTTGAGCATCGTAAAGCCTTGCTAGTTTATTAAGACTATCAGCGGTATTTGGATGGTTGGGTCCTAGTGCCTGTTCCCTAATGGCCAAAGCTCTTTTATACAAAGGTTCAGCCTTAATATATTGGCTTTGGGTGCGGTAAAGCTCTGCCAAGTTGTCAAGACTATCAGCGGTATTTGGATGGTTGGGTCCTAGTACCTGTTCCCTAATGGCCAAGGCTCTTTTATACAAAATTTCAGCCTTAATATATTGGCTTTGGGTGCGGTAAAGCTCTGCCAAGTTGTCAAGACTATCAGCGGTATTTGGATGGTTGGGTCCTAGTACCTGTTCCCTAATGGCCAAGGCTCTTTTATACAAAATTTCAGCCTTAATATATTGGCTTTGGGTGCGGTAAAGCTCTGCCAAGTTGTCAAGACTATCAGCGGTATCTGGATGGTTGGGTCCTAGTACCTGTTCCCTAATGGCCAAGGCTCTTTTATACAAAATTTCAGCCTTAATATATTGGCTTTGGGTACGGTAAAGATCTGCCTGGTTATTAAGGCTAGTAACGGTATCTAGGTGGTTACGAGTTACAGTTACGGGACGTGGTACTGGCTTAGATCTGAGGGTTGGCTGTTGGACTGCCGCAGCTTTACGCGCAGCTTCCGCACGTCGTTCTGCTGCTAATTTTGCCGCTTGTGCTTGTCGTACCTTTTCTTCTGCTGCACGTCTTCTAGCTGCCTCCTGTTCCCGTTGTTGTCTTTCTCTAGCTAATCTGGCCTCTAATTCCGCAATTCGTGGATCCGGCTTAGCTATTTTAGCCGCTTCAACACGCTGTCGTTCCAATTCAACTTGTTGAGCTTCTGCCGCCGCCGAACCTGCAAGATAAAAATCGGCTTTCAATGTTTGCGGCCCGTTAACATAAGGCGTTTGCCTACCAGCACTTTTTTGTTCCACCCACCTGCTAGCTGTCGTTAACACCTCATCTAAACTTAAATTAGCCTTCTTTTGTGCCAAAGCGACACGCAAACCTTCAGTAAATAAACCATTGCGACCAGTACCATCAGCAGCGGCCTTGCCAGGAGCTGAAGCATATACAATTACTGTGCCTGCAACCATCGCATCTGGAGCCGCAAATCCATCTTTAACACCACTGCGAGATAAGCCACCACGAAAAGCACTGCCAGGTACACTGGTGCGACAAGCATCCAAGATGGCAATTTTAATCTTACTATTAGCATCATCCATCTCATTTAATGGAAAACTCAAATTGATACTTTCCGCTTCAACATACGATGGACTTAAATTACTTACACCCATCGGGATCAAATAATTACGATTTTTAATCTGTACCCCATGACCAGCATAATAAAACAACGCCACTTCCGCATTCCCAGCCTTACGCCCAAAAGCCGCTATTTTTTCACTCATTTGCTGTTTATTTAGATCTAACCCTTTTAGCACTTCAAAACCAAAACGTTGTAGATCTTGTGCAATATCATTGGCATCATTCACCGCATTCCGTAATCGCGGCCACGCTGGATCCGTATAATTGGCATTACCAATAACTAACGCTACCCGTCGCCCGTTGATGATACGATTACTTACACCTGCTGGCCCGCGTGGTTGCTCGATTGAACTAGCAGTACGTGCAGCATTATTAATAACCGGATTTGATGGTGCATTAACAGCAGGCTGTTGCGTGTTACCTGCGCAACCAGATAATATGGCCAGCAGGATACTAAGTAATAATGTTAAGTATTTGTGCATATTTACATTCCTATATTATTTATATCTTTAAACTACTGCTGTCATCTCGATAACATCCCAAATGGGAGTGGTATAATAAGTAGTAGTCCAAAAATATTTTAACATTTTTGGTCTTAGTATCTTATTGATTTTTAGTGAAATAAAATGTTAAAAGACTTATGGGTATGTACTTATTATACTCAAAAATATGATACACTAATTAAATTGATCAGTCATAATTATCGCCTTGTCTTAAGTAATTTAATAATGCTGTACCATGCTGCTAAACATGGAGACAGCTATTAAAATCTCCTTTAATACAAAAAGCATTAATGAGCTTGCATATCTTGTCTCATTCAGGCTGCTAAACCTTTACCTACTTACTTTACCTACTTAAAGTAGAGGAATAAGGTCAAGCTAATACAAAAATTTCATGGTGTCAAGCGATTATTTCATTATTATGTCTTGATATTGATAAGCTATAGCCAATTGTTATAGAATAATAATAGACTGTAGTAACAATTAAATACAAGATTGGAAGATATTGGGTTGACTATATGACAAAGCAGAATTAAACTTTCAAGATCATATCTATCTTTAAATATTGTAATATTGTAACCCCCTCTTTTTTTCAGACCACATCCTTAACATTTTTTTAACAGGGCACATCAAAGATGGCCCTTAAGGTATTTTTAAGTAATGCAATCTATTGATACTTCCATTGAGTTTACTCAACTGGGGCTTGTTGACCAGGTACTTAAAGCGATCCAAACTCTTGGCTACGAAGTACCAACCCCAATTCAAGCTCAATGTATCCCCCACTTACTAGCAGGACAAGATCTACTTGGCCAAGCTCAGACTGGTACTGGTAAAACAGCAGCCTTTGCCCTACCATTACTGTCTCGTATTGATGCCACACAATCAGGTGGTCCTCAAGTGCTAGTATTAACACCTACACGTGAATTGGCCTTACAAGTCTCGGAAGCCTTTCAAGGCTATGCCAGACATCTACCAGGATTTCATGTACTACCAATCTATGGTGGCCAAAGCTACAACTTACAAATCCGCCAACTTCAAAGAGGCGTTCAAGTTGTGGTTGGAACTCCAGGCCGTATTATGGATCATCTACGCCGTGGCACTTTAGATCTTACCAATATTCAAGCATTAGTTTTAGATGAAGCTGATGAAATGCTGAACATGGGCTTTATTGAAGACATTGAATGGATCTTTGAACAAGCACCTAAACCCAGACAAGTTGCCTTATTCTCTGCAACCTTGCCAGATGCCATTCGCCGTATTGCCCGAACCCATTTAGTTGAACCAGTAGAAGTTCGCATTTCAACCCGTTCTGAGACAGTGAATACTATCGTGCAACAGCATTGCATGGTAACACGATCCCATAAATTGGATATGCTAACCAGAATTTTGGAGTTAGAAAGTTTTGATGGCATGTTGATATTTGTGCGTACTAAAAACGCTACAGAAGAATTGGTAGAAAAATTAATCGCACATGGCTTTACTGCTGAAGCATTAAATGGAGATATGAGTCAAGCGTTACGAGAACGTGCTGTAGAGCGTCTCAAAAATGGTCGTTTAGATATCCTAGTAGCTACCGATGTAGCAGCCCGTGGTTTAGATGTGGATAGAATTACTCATGTTGTAAACTATGATATTCCTAATGATCCTGAATCTTATGTGCATCGTATTGGGCGTACTGGACGGGCTGGACGTACTGGTAAAGCTATTTTGCTAGTAGAACCAAGGGAACGGTATTTATTACAGGCTATTGAACGCACCATTCGCCAACGCATTTTGCCATTACCTCCACCTTCAGCGGATCGTCTTAGTGAACATCGTATTGATAGGTTTACTAATATGGTACGTGATACTTTAGTGAAACAAGATCTAGATTTTTTCCATCAACTAGTAACTAGGATTGGGAAAGAACAAGAATTAAGCCTAATAGACATTGCAGCCGCACTTACATATTTAATGCAAAAAGATCGTCCATTAGAAGTCATTGAAACTATTCCACCGCCAAGGATACAACACAACGATAGACCCAATCGTAATTATCGTCCTCGCAATGATCGTGGGTTTAAGAATAGGGGAGAACGTTCCGAAAATTCTCAATATTATAATCGCAATAACGAACGTGGCTATAAAAATCAGGATAATAGAAACCAACGCAATTTTAATCGTGACTCTAATTATAATTCCAATGCGCATTCTAATTCTCATTCTAATATAGTCGTTAATAGGGGAGGAGAATATAGACAGCGTACTAATAATACCTTTATGGCACCATATCGTATTGAAGTTGGACGGCAAGATGGGGTAAGCCCCAGAGAGATAGTCGGGGCTATTGCAAATGAATCTGGATTAGAAGGTCGGCATATAGGTCGTATTAACATTATGGATGCTTACAGCATTTTAGACCTTCCTAAAAATATGTCACCAGAAATTCAGCAACATCTACGACGTGTTATGGTGTGTGGTAAACGCTTAGATTTAAAACCAACATCAGAAAGCACTAACCAACAGAGTTTTATTAAAAGACCACGCCGCAAGCATCAAGAGTCATTTGTAACCGAATAGATTGTTTTTAATAGAACTAATATGGATATTTTACTTGAAAATAATTCATTAGCATATTAATAATAGGGTAAATTGAGGGAGGTGTATGTATGAAATATCAAGATTTTCATGGGATTCTAAACATCTCCCGCAAGTTATTTCATTAGACATTATTCGAAACCATCTTTCAGGCCAGCAATTATAATGCTATAATTAGGGTTTCGAATAATGTCTAATATATGGCGTCTAATCTAACAAAACTATATATTTAGACATGATACCGATTTTTAATCGGCATCCTTCATTTCCAGTCTACACTTTGAAGTATCGTTCCCACGCTCGGCGTGGGAACGCAGTTGGCGACGCTTCGCGTCACAAAAATTTAAATTTTTCACTACTTTTCCGTTAAAGTGAAGGGTGCCACAAACTTGAATATTTAAAGATAAAGTAATTTCCTGAACATTTCCATTTTTGGAATCTATCTCTTTAGAGATACAACTTCCAATAAAAAATCTCTCTTTAGTGGAATGGGAAAAAGTTAAAATAGCTTGTACTCTAATTTTAGAAATTAATAAATTTAACAAAATATTTTTTGACAATTAGTATTATCTTTGAAACTATTACCTAATATTTAGAATACTAGCTTGCACTAACCAAAAACAGATAACATTATTTTTTTATAACCCTTCCTTTGGAAAAGAGTCAATCTATTGACATAAGGTACAATATCCCAAACCTTCCTGTAGGAAGCATGTCTTATTTTATTGCTCAAATTTTAGGAGAATGCACACAATGGCTATCGAGAAGCACAATACTCCAATGCTCGATCAGCTGGAACAGGGGCCTTGGCCTAGCTTCATTTCCGGTATTAAACGCTTACGGGATCAACATCCAAACGAGCGTATCAACAAAGTTACCAATGACCTATTAGGCCAATTGGAACACTCGTATGAGACTCGTAAAGGCTACTGGAAAGGCGGTACGGTCTCTGTATTTGGCTATGGTGGTGGCATTATCCCTCGCTTCTCAGAAGTTGGCAAAGCCTTTCCTGAATCAAAAGAATTCCATACTATTAGAGTACAGCCTCCTGCTGGTAATCACTATACTACCGCTATGCTACGCCAGTTGGCTGATAGCTGGGAGAAATATGGATCTGGTCTTGTAACCTTTCATGGGCAGACCGGAAATATCATGTTCATTGGTGCTGATACCGAGTCTACTCAAAGCTTTTTTGATGACATCAATGATTATGGTTGGGACCTTGGTGGTGCTGGTCCTTGTGTCCGTACTGGCATGTCTTGCGTTGGTGGTGCTCGTTGCGAGATGTCCTGTACCAATGAACATAAGGCCCATCGTTTGTTATTAAACAATTTTACTGACGATGTGCATAGACCTGCATTGCCATATAAATTTAAATTCAAAGTATCTGGTTGTCCTAACGACTGCCAAAACGCTATTGAACGTGCTGACTTTGCAATTATTGGCACTTGGCGCGATGACATGAAGGTAGACCAGGCTGAAGTTAAAAACTACATCGCCCAAAATGGACGGCAATACTATATTGATAATGTAGTAACACGTTGTCCTACTAAAGCTGTGGTATTAAAGGATGACGATACTTTAGAAATTAAAAATCGTGACTGTGTACGTTGTATGCACTGCTTAAATGTAATGCCTAAGGCCTTACATCCTGGAGATGACAAAGGCGTGACCATTTGCATGGGTGGAAAACGTACCCTTAAGATTGGTGATCTCATGGGTACCGTGATTATTCCATTCAAGAAGCTTGAAACTGAAGAGGATTGGGAATCTCTAGTAGACTTAGGATCTACAGTTATTGACTACTGGGCTGAGAATGGTCTAGAGCACGAAAGATGTGGTGAGATGATAGAGCGTATTGGACTTGCTACCTTCTTGGAAGGTATTGAGATTGATCCAGATCCACACATGCTCAATTATCCACGCCAAAGCTCTTATATTCGTATGGATGGTTGGGATCAAGCTGCTGAAGAATTTTTTGAAAAACGGGCCAGCGCTTAACATAACTAGGGTCGAAGGCATTCGACCCCATAAGCTCTGGAAATAATTTTAGATATAACTTACATATCAAGTTACATAAATAGATTGGAGGTAACGATGGCTAAAGAGATGCGCGAGCCAATCGAATCCGGTTGTCCTGATGGTTGGCAATATATGCATCCAGTATCCCGAAAAAACTTTGGAATGTGGAAATATCATGACCATCCACGTCCTGGAGTATTAAAGCATGTTGCCAACAGTGGCGATGCGCTTTGGACGGTAAAAGCTGGTACGCAACGTATCCTAGATGTCTTTACTTTGCGCAAACTCTGTGATATTGGCGATCAATATGCTGATGGTTATATACATTTTACCATCCGTTCTAATGTAGAATACATAGTAAGCGATGGTGCTAAAGTTGATCCTCTAATTCAAGCTTTAGAGGGGGCTGGCTTTATAGTTGGTGGTACTCAAAACTCAGTGGCCATGATCTCCCATACTCAAGGATGGCTGCATTGTGATATTCCAGGAACAGACGCATCTGGAGTAGTAAAATCCATGATGGATGAGTTGATAGACGAATTTAAGCAAACCAATATGCCTAATAGAGTGCATATTACCACTTCTTGCTGCCAGATTAACTGTGGTGGTCAAGGTGATATTGCTATTAATGTTCAGCATACTAAACCACCTAAGATTAACCATGACCTAGTAGCTAATGTCTGCGAACGTCCTTCTGTAGTAGCTAGATGTCCTGTAGCTGCGATTCGTCCTGCTATGGTCAATGGCAAGCCATCTCTAGAAGTTGACGAAAAGAAATGTATCTGCTGTGGAGCTTGCTATCCACCATGTCCACCAATGCAGATTAACGATGCTGAACATTCCAAACTTTCTATTTGGGTTGGTGGTAACCACTCTAATGCCCGTGGCAAACCTACGTTCCAAAAACTAGTAGCCTCCGGTATTCCTAACAATCCACCACGCTGGCCCGAAGCTACAGCTATCGTAAAACGTATCCTTAAAGCCTATAAAGAAGATGCCCAAGATTGGGAGCGTGTAGGTGAATGGATTGAACGTATTGGTTGGCCCAGATTCTTTGAAATGGTTGAATTGCCATTTACCAAATATCATATTGATACGTGGCGTGGTTCCCGTGCCAGTCTCAACTCCTCTGCACATATCCGTTTCTAATTGTAGGTTAAATAGCGGATATGAAGTTTACTATTCAAGTAAATGAAGGTCCATACCAGCATCAAAGCTCGGATACGGCCTATCAGTTTACAAAGGCTGCTTTAGCCCAAGGTCACGAGATCTTTCGGGTCTTTTTCTATCATGATGGTGTCAATAACGGCACCAGATTAGCAACACCTCCTCAAGACGACCGTAATATCATGAAGCAATGGTCGGAACTTGCGGCTGAACACAACTTAGACCTTGTAGTTTGTGTAGCAGCAGCGCAACGGCGTGGTATTGCTGATCCTGATGAAGCACGGCGTAATGGCAAAGATGCTGATAATATTGCCCCAGGATTTAGGATCTCTGGTTTAGGCCAGTTAATAGAAGGCGGTGTCCAAAGTGATCGCCTGGTGGTCTTTGGAGATTAGGGGGCAAGATTATGGCAGATATCAAAAAGTTCATGTATGTAAACCGTAAAGCACCTTACGGTACTATATACGCTTGGGAATCCCTAGAAGTAGTTTTGATCGGTGCTGCATTTGATCAGGACGTAAGCCTGGCCTTTATCGATGATGGTGTATTCCAGCTAGTCAAAGATCAGGATACAGCAGCAGCAGGATTTAAAAACTTTTCTCCAACCTATGCAGCTTTAGGTGATTATGATATCACCAAAGTCTATGTAGAAAAAGAGTCTTTAGAGGCTCGAGGTTTAAGTTTAGAGGATCTGCAACATCTAGTCTGGGAAGACGAAGATGAGGATTATGCAGAGAAGGATTCTATTCGATTAGTAAGTCGTGCTGAATTAGCCAAGGTTATGGCTGATCAGGACGTATTGTTTAATTTTTAAAAGGGGAATAGTTAAGATGTCCATGTTGCATGTGGTAAACAAGTCCCCTTATGAGCGTGACTCTCTAGCCACCTGTGCTGGTTATTGTCAGGGTGGTGATACCGTGCTTTTAATTGAAGATGGCGTGTATGCAGCCATCGCTGCTGGAAAGGCCGCAGCTAATCTGCAAGGTTTAACTGTAGCAGCCTTAGGGCCAGATTTAAAAGCTCGCGGTATTGGGGAAGATAAGCTGATTTCTGGGGTCAAGATTGTTGATTATACGGGGTTTGTAGATCTAGTTGCGAATACAGATCGTGTTCAGTCTTGGCTTTGATAGTCTATATTTAGACTATATTTAGACTATATAGATAGACAATAATATGCTGGGTATACATGTAGTTAGAAAAAATATCTAGCATGAATACATTTGAATATAATTATAACTATATACTTATATTATTATAGTGTTATAGTATCATTACAGTATTAAAAATATAAATATAGTGCTAAGACATGATTATGGTACTGATGACTGTAGGTTGGGTTGATAAAATTAATCTAATTTTGAATGGTGCGCAATGCGCACCCTACAATTACCAAGATGTTTAATCAAGTCTGTAGGCGCGATTAGCTATAGCGTAATCGCGCATTTAAACATAATCATGATCTTAAGCACCAACACAATTTAATAAATTTAGGAGAGTTTCAAATGTCCACAATCGATGTCAATGGCAAGCAACTTGAAGTAGACGAAGAAGGTTACCTAGCCAACATCAACGACTGGGAAGAAGCTGTAGCTGATGTTATGTCCAAGCAAGATGATCTACAGCTCACCAGCGAACATTGGGATATCATCAAATTCCTTCGTGAATACTACGAAGAATATCAAATTGCTCCAGCCGTGCGCGTCCTGACCAAGGCTGTTGGCAAGCAATTAGGCAAAGAAAAGGGCAACAGCAAATATCTATATGGCTTGTTCCCCTATGGCCCTGGTAAGCAAGCCTGTCGTTATGCTGGGTTACCCAAGCCTACTGGTTGCGTCTAATCTTCATAGCTCGTAGGGTGCGCTTTGCGCACCATTTAGAAAAAAAGATGCATAGCACCATTTAGAAAGGTGCATAGCACCATTTAAAAAGGTGCGCAGTGCGCACCCTACATACTAATAGATATCGATATACACCAAAACAAACATCTAAAATATCTTTAAGTCTTACAATCTCTCAAGTTTAAAATATATATGCTATACAGCAGCTATAAATCCAGACCATTGACGCAAAGGTAGCTGAAACATGTCTACTCTTACTATCATATACGCCGTACTATTCTACATTGCCACCATAATATTTTTAAGTGGCTTGGCGTTCCGAATTAACAAATATGCTACCACTCCAGCACCACTTAAAATCCCAACTACACCAGCACCTACCAATAAAATAGGCGTAATTTGGCGGATGTTAAAAGAATTGGTGCTATTTGAAAGCCTCTTTAAAGGCAACAAATGGACATGGGCATTTGGATTGGTATTTCATATATCCCTATTTTTAGTCTTATTAAGGCATACTCGCTATATGCTACCCTGGATTCCAGAACCTATAGTACTACTCCAACCATTTGGAATCTATGCTGGAATCACCATGATTGCTGGCCTATTAGGACTATGGGGCCGCCGTTTTCTAGTAGACAGAGTACGCTATATCTCTAGTCCATCAGATCATTTAATTTTAGCCCTACTAATATTGATAGCCCTTAGTGGCCTAGCAATGAAATTTGTAGTACATACTGATGTGGTAGGCGTTAAAAAATTCTTTAGTGGCCTGATGACACTAAATTGGAAAGAATTACCTGGTGATACACTATTAGTCATTCACCTTACTCTAGTGGCCATATTAATGCTGATTTTTCCTTACAGCAAACTATTACACGCGCCTGGAGTATTTTTCAGTCCTACCCGAAATCAGATCGACAATCCTCGGGAACAGCATCATATTGCTGAATGGGCCAAACGCTTAGAGCAGGGAGAGAATCAAGGGTAGTCCTTGATTTCTTATTATAAGAGGTCGATTGATGGCCAAACCAACATTTCAAGTACCAGAATTACAAGAATACCTGGAAATACCCTCAGTAACTCCAGGTACTATGGCCCATAGCAAGCCATTTTACTCTAAACCTGAATTTCAAAAGCCTCTAGGTTTTCCTGAAGAACTAGTAGACAATTGGCAAGAAAAAGCCATCGTTAAGATGGGCGAATTGCTAACTAAATACAAATCGGTTCAGGTGTTCTTAGATGCCTGTGTCAAATGCGGCTCTTGTACTGACAAATGTCATTACTATATAGGCACTGGTGATCCTAAAAATATGCCCGTAGCGCGTCAAGACTTACTGCGTAAAGTCTATCGCCGCTACTTTACCTTTGCTGGCAAATATTTTCCCTCTCTAGTCGGAGCTACCGATTTAACTAAAGAAGTTTTAGACGACTGGTATAGCTATTTCCATCAATGCTCACAGTGTCGTCGTTGCTCGGTATTTTGTCCCTATGGCATTGACACGGCTGAAATATCTATGTTCGCCCGTGAGCTTATGGATCATATCGGCGTAGGACAAAAATATTGCAATGAGATTATCTGTAAAGTTCATAAGATTGGTAATAATCTCGGCTTACCAGGCCCTGCCTTAGCTGATACTTTAGAGGGCTTAGAAGAAGATGTCCTAGATGATACTGGTGTCGATGTCAAATTTCCTTTAGATCAAGAAGGGTCTGAGATCCTACTAGTAACCCCTTCAGCTGATTTCTTTGCCGAACCGCATGTAGATGGTCTTGTAGGCTATGCTAAAGTTTTTCATGAAGCTGGAGTTTCTTGGACTTTAAGTACTGAAGCCTCTGAAGCTGCCAACTTTGGCATGTTTATAGGATCTTATGAAAACATGCGCAAGATTTCGCAACGAGTACGCAAGGCTGCTAAAGATCTAAAAGTCAAACGTATTGTGTTTGGAGAATGTGGCCATGCCTGGCGAGTTGCCTATAGCTTCCTAAATACCTTAGCTGGCCCCTGGGAATTTTTAGATCCCAATTATCCTGTCCCTCAACATATCTGTGAATTTACCTGGAATCTCATCCAAGAGGGTAAATTAAAATTTGATAAATCGCAAAATGATGACATGGTACTGACATTCCATGATTCCTGTAATGTAGCCCGTGCCTCCAGAATGGGTGCTGATCCAGGTGGTCAATTTGAGATCCCGCGTAATGTCATCAAGGCCGTATGTAATAACTATCAAGATATGGATGCAGATACGATCAAGGAACGTACCTTCTGTTGTGGTGGCGGCGGTGGTCTCTTAACAGATGACCTTATGGAATTAAGGGTCAAAGGTGCGAAACCCAGAATGGAAGCCCTAAACAACGTAATAAAGGACAAAGGCGTTACGCACATGGCTGCGATTTGTGCTATATGCAAAAGCCAGTTTACTAAAGTCTTACCATACTATGGCATGGATATGAGCCAGATTGTTAGTGTGCATCAGCTAGTTAGTAATGCCATTGTGTTGACCGGCCAAACTGACCAGTAGCTAAAAATATTGAATTGCATCGTGAATGTTGGGTTGCAAACAGACACAACCCGACCTACGAGCTTAAAAACATATTTTAATTTGTAAATTTAAGAGTACATAGTTAACTGCAATATAGTAAGGCTTACCGTAGGTTGGGTTGACAGCCGCACCGTCAACTCAACACGCTAAAAAATATTGAATTGCGTCGTACTACAAACAATGCCTACTATGATAGCGGTAGCTATGTATCGGAGATTAATCAATCATGACTCCAAGTCAAGCAACAACAAAACTTACCTGGCGCCGTTTTGAGGACGGTGACTACGAATGGGAAGACATGCACGAAAAAATCTTCGTGCAAGATACCTCCCACAAATGCCCAACCTATATTCATAAAACCCCGCCTTGCCAAGGTAGCTGTCCCTCTGGTGAAGACATTCGTGGCTGGTTAGCCATAGTACGCCAAGAAGAAAAACCAGCACCAGACATGGACTGGAAAGAATACGCCTTCCGTCGTTCTACTGAAGCTAATCCATTTCCATCCATGATGGGGCGCGTCTGTCCTGCTCCCTGTCAAGATGGCTGTAACCGCAATGAAGTAGAAGACTTTGTAGGCATCAACGCCGTAGAACAATTCATCGGTGACAACGCCATCAAAGAAGGCTATAAATTTACAGCCGGTGCAGACACTGGCAAAAAAATAGCCATAGTTGGTGGAGGCCCAGCAGGACTTGCCGCAGCCTATCAACTTCGCCGCAAAGGTCATGCTGCTACTATCTTTGAAATGAACGAAGACCTAGGCGGCATGTTCCGTTACGGAATCCCTGGCTATCGTGTACCTAGAGAACAGCTTGGATCTGAAATTAAACGCATCATTGACATGGGCGTAGAAGTAAAACTTGGGGTACGGGTTGGCAAAGATATAACTATAGAAGACCTAGAAAAAAATTACGACGCTATCCTATGGGCTGTGGGATGCCAAAGCGGTCGTGACTTACCAGTAGAAGGTTGGAAAGACACCCCCAACTGCGTATCTGGTGTAGCCTTCCTCAAAGCCTTTAACGAAGGCCGCATGAAAGTAACAGCAGAAAAAGTAGTCTGTGTAGGCGGTGGTGATACCTCTATTGACGTTGTCTCAGTAGCCAGACGTATTGGACATATCCAACATGTCAATCCAACTGATCGTCCAGAATTGGTAGTACATGAAAACTATGTTATGCACGATACAGCAGTAACAGCTGCACGCCAAGGAGCCAAAGCTACTTTAACGTCTCTATTTAAAAAGGAGAATATGACTGCGGCTGAGCATGAAGTCATGGATGCCTTACAAGAAGGTGTAGTTATCAAAGATGGAGTAATGCCCACAGAAGTAATCAAAGATGCCAATGGTCGTGCTACTGGTCTTAAGATCGTTGCCTGTACTGTAGATAAAGGTGGTCGTCCCAGTCCAGTGCCAGATGCCGAACCAGAAATTATCCCTGCTGACTTAATAGTCGCTGCTGTAGGCCAAGGTGGTGATCTTACAGGTCTAGATCCATTAAATAATGGCCGTGGCTTCATCAACGCTGATGCCTACTATAGAGTACCTGGCAAAAAAGGTCATTTTGTAGCTGGAGATGTTATTCGTCCGCACTTGTTAACTACTGCTATTGGCCAGGCATCTATTGCTGTCGAATCTATTGACAATTATCTTAAAGATCAAGACCAAAAGAAACGGCCTAAAGTAGATGTCCACCACTTTAATTTATTACAAAAACTAGCCGAACAAAGCCTCTCTCCAAAAGCTTTTGACGTTCAAGAACGCGGTGATATGCGTGGTACTTCAGATGGTGACTGGGCTGTGCATAACTACGAAGACCGCTCCTTCCAAGAAGTTATTACTCACGAAGCCCTTTTCTTAGGACACTTCCCATATACACCACGCCTCAAACGTTCTGAAGAAGTACCAACCGCAGACGAAGTATTAGGTCACTTCAAAGAACGCCTCATAGGGCTTACACCAGAACAGGCTATAGATGAAGCTAAACGCTGCATGAGCTGTGGTCTTTGCTTTGAGTGTGATAACTGTGTAATCTATTGCCCCCAAACTGCTATCTATAGAGTTAATAAGAAAGAATATACCACAGGTCGTTATGTAGCTACTGACTATAATAAGTGCATAGGTTGTCATATCTGTGCTGATGTCTGCCCAACTGGCTACATACAGATGGGTCTAGGTGAATAAATAAGGAGTGTGCTAATGACCTTTGCCATGCAAATAGGCAGGGTTGTGGCCCCTTTGATGCTTGCAGGGGTACTATTTAGTACCCTAACAGGCTGTTCCTCGCATTCAGGGGAACCAGAGGCGGTCCCAGGCTCTGCAAAAGCTGATCAACTTAAAGCTCAAGGTAAACAATGTATCAGGCCCAAGGAAGAGATGCGCCGTAATCATATGGAGATTATTAAGCATCAGCGTGATATAACAGTCCATCAGGGGGTGCGGTCTACCACAGATAGTCTCGCAGGCTGCATAGCCTGTCATGTCAAATATGATAAAAATGGCAAGCTTATTCCAGTTAATGCTGAAGGTCAAAAATGTCATGGTTGTCATGAATATCTAGCAGTAGCTCCAACCTGTTTTGGATGTCATTCTACGGTTCCAGAAGGTCCACAGCCTGCTAATCTTCATGAACAATGGCCAGATGTCTTTGCTGCACCTTCTAAAACATCAGCTCCGCATCAGGTACATGCAACGCATCATGCTCCAGCCCATGAGCAGCATTCAGAGGCTAAGGCTCCTGCAACCAAACCTGAAGCTGAAACTACTCCAGTAGAACCAGTTAAACCAGAGGCTACTGCGTCTGATCATTCTACTAAGGTAGAAGTATCAAAACCAGCACCAACTGTAGCTGATTCTGCTCCAACAGCACTAGAAAAATCTGAGCCTATACCAGTAGAACCTCCTGCATCAGCAACATCTGATGAAGCATCAGCAGAACCAGCCAAAGCTGATCCTGCAACAGCAGTTGATTCTACTCCTACTGAACAGCCAGCACCTCCTGCACCTACTGAACCAACAGCAACAGACGGAGGGCACTAATGAACAATAGTCCTGAACCAACAGATCAAAGCCGCCGCCAATTCCTAGGCACAGCAGCAGGCATAGCCACAGCCAGTGTAGCACCAGGCGTAGTCCTCCATATAGCCCAAGCGACTAGCAATTCATACCCAGTAACAGAAGCAAAACGCTGGGGTATGCTAATAGATACCAATAAATGCCTCGAAGACTGCAATGCCTGCGTCCAAGCCTGTAATAAAGAACATGGCATGGATCTAATCCACAAACCAGAAGGCCAAGACCAACAAAAATTCGACCAACAAAAGCCTACTTGGATTCGTAAAGTAAAGCTTAAAGATAATTTAACAGGGCGTGTTACTAATCTACCCATGCTGTGTCAACACTGTGAAAAACCACCCTGCGTCGATGTCTGCCCTACTGGAGCTTCATTTAAACGCGCCGATGGCATCGTCATGGTTGATAGACACATCTGTATCGGCTGCCGCTTCTGCATGATGGCTTGTCCCTACCATGCTCGATCCTTTATTCATGAAAATGTAGAAGTTAAGCCTACTCTAACTCCTAGAGGTAAAGGCTGTGTAGAAAGTTGTAATCTCTGTGTCACTAGACTAGATGAAGGCGGTACTACTACAGCCTGTCAAGATGCCTGTGCACAAGCTGGACACCACGCCATCATCTTTGGTGATCTCAATGATGAAAACAGCCCAGTATCCAAGGCCCTGCAAGAGCTACCAAGTCGCCAAATCCGTGCGGACTTGAATCTCAATACTGGAGTCCGCTACAGCGGCGTTTAAGGAGAATTCCCCATGCAAAAGATCGATTATCGGGAATGGGGTGTAGATACCCTCTTTTACTGGAAACTACTCATAGGGCTAGGCATTATAGTAGCTCTAGGAGGCCTTTCCGCTCTCTATATGGAGCATGAAGGCCACTGGGTCACTGGTATGACCAATCTAGTAGTCTGGGGTACCCCCCACATGTTTGCAGTATTCCTAGTAGTAGCAGCATCAGGAGCCTTGAACATAGCCTCCATAGGTTCGGTATTTGGTAAAAAGGAATACAAACCCCTAGCTAGACTCTCAGGACTTTTAGCCATTACTCTATTAGTAGGCGGTCTGCTAGTCCTAGTCTTAGATCTAGGTCGTCCAGATCGTCTCCTAGTAGCCCTATTCAACAATAACTTCAAGTCCATCTTTGCCTGGAATATTTATCTATACTCAGGCTTTATGGTAATAGTAGCAGCTTATCTATTTACCATGATGGAACGTAAAGCCAACTTTATCTCTCGTCCCGTAGGCATTTTAGCCTTTACTTGGCGCCTTATCTTAACTACTGGTACTGGATCTATCTTTGGCTTTATGGTCTCCAGACAGGCATTTGATAGTGCTATCCTAGCTCCGATGTTTATCGTCATGTCTTTTGCCTATGGATTAGCAATCTATCTATTAGTCTTGATGTTTACCTTTGCCCAAGATAATCGAGTAATTGGCGATAATCTAATAAAACGCCTGAAAAATCTGTTAGGCTTGTTTATCTTAGGAATGTTATTCTTCACCGCTGTGTACCACTTGACTAAATTATATGGTACCAAATATCATGGCGTAGAATACTTTTTCCTAGTAGACGGTGGTATCTATACTCTAACATTTTGGCTAGGTCATATCCTAGTAGGTATGCTCTTACCACTAGCCCTAATGTTTTGCCCCCGTTTTAGCCCATCACGCATGGCTTTGGCAATAGCCTGTGGTCTAGTAGTCATCGGCGGCCTAGCAACTATGTATACGATAATCATCGGCGGCCAGGTTTATCAACTGGAAATGTTCCCAGGCATGACCGTCATCAACGAAGGTTATGGTACTGAAGTGGCTAAGTATGCTAAATATTGCCCAACTGTCCCTGAGTTTTTACTCGGCATAGGTGGCATGGGCGTTGCTCTACTCGCAACCACAATCGGCATTCGGGTGTTGAAGTTCTTGCCTGAAACGTTGGCTGATGAATCAGTAAGCTAGTATCATAGCTATAAACATACAAAAGGCGGGATTAGCGTTGCTTCTCCCGCCTTATGAACTATTAATTATAGGAGCCGGAATGTTTAACTTTTTCAACAATAGAGTTCGTTTTATAATTTTTTTACAGTGCGCAATTATTATATTTGGATACTTTATATTTGGTTGTAGCACACTAACTAATAAATACAGTAGTAAGCGTGATACATCAGCTAAATACAGTAGTAAGCGTGATACATCAGCTAAATATAGCAGTAAGGGCAATACACAAGCAGAAAATAGTAATCAATGTAATATTCCAAAAGAAAATCCATCAGGGTATATTACAGAAGATTTTAATGGAGCTGTAACAGTAGGATGTGCACATGGGATTACTTACGTAAAAACTCCATTTGGTCAAGGTGCTCAATTTACACGTACATCAGAGAGCAGAGTGCAATTTCCATTTTCCAGTGGACTGCCTAAATCAGGTACCATTGAAATGTTGGTTAAAGTTGATACTGGATACCGCTATAAAAAAGGTGTATTAGACCCTAAAACTGCGGGTGCATTGCTTTTTACAACCGATATAGCAGGTGGAGATGTTACTTGGCCAGGCAGTGCCTGGTTTTATGCTAGCGATAATGGTACTATCCATATGAATATCGCCACAAGTAAATATGGGAGGGTACCACCACAAACTCTAAAAGCAAAGGCAACCAACTTTCGTTTTGGTGAATGGCATTCAGTAGGTTATAGCTATGGAGACGGCGGACAAGCTCTTATGGTCGATGGAGTTGAAGTGGCTAGATCAGAATCAAATACCGCTTATCTTGGTGCTGGTGGTACACACTCTAAACCTGTAGATATCCCAACCTTAGGTGAATCAGTAACAGGTTTTTGGCGGAATAATCAACATGAGGGAGGATTTGAAGGGATAGTTGATAAGTTTCGCACATCACCTTTACCACGTGATTGGACTCTTATCCCAACTAAAGTAGATACATCTAAGCGAACAAAGGTTGGTGTTCAAAATACCGTTCGCCTTCAAAAGGGTGAAGTCGTTATTATAAAATCTATATCTTCTTCATTACCATCTAATCAGAATAATCCTCTTTCCAATACTGTTGATGGCGATAGTGAAACTGCGTGGCATACAAAACCAAACGGCACCATTAATGGAGAATGGATTAAAATTGATTTTGAGAAAAAATTTGTGATTAACAGCATTTCTATAATCAATGGACTATTGAAGGTGTATGGTATATCAGCGTGGGATCACAGTAAGAGTTATGGAGTAATAGGCACTATAAAAAAACTTTCTCTTGAATTTTCTGATGGTTCAAAAAGAGACCTTAATTTAGAAGACATTTTGCCTCCCAAAAAGACTGTCCCAAAAAGGAAAAAGATAGATCCTTCTGCAAGTGGACTGGTGCAGGATTTTGATTTAGGCACATTGAATATAAAATGGATAAAAATCACTATTCGTAGTATCCACCCTTTTGAAAATAAAGCGAAAAAATTTCGTTGGAATGCTGGTAAAGTAGCTGCAATAACTGACATACGTTTTAATTTGCAAACTCCGAAATTTTCAAAATGCAAAGTTAATGACCAAGCTATATCTGAAGTGTATGTTGGTGCATGTGTAAATGGGATGGCAAACGGGTATGGAGAAGCAAAAGGAAAAGACTCATATAGTGGACATTTTTCGAAAGGGAACCAACATGGACATGGCCTTTATTTATGGGCAAATGGCGATAGATACGACGGAAATTGGGTGGATGGTCAAATGACTGGTAAGGGTAAGCTTGTTTGGAAAGGAGGAGCGTCATCTGGAGATGATTGGTACGAAGGTGATTTTCTAAATAATAAGCCACATGGTTTTGGTGTAAAAACTTATAGATGTAAATGTGGATGGTTCGCATGTAAGAGATGTACAGATAGAGGAATTTTTAAAAATGGGAAGCTAGTTGCTGAAGTTGGCAATGATATAAATTCTGTTGAAGACTATGAAAAGATGCTGGCACGGGGAAGAAAGGAAGAGGAGGCCCGCCAAAGAAAAATCTTCCGTTTTAGGAAACGGGTTAAGCCTGGTGATGATACAACACAAGGAGTTGTGATAGAGGTTAAAGGAAGTTTAGTAAAGATTCAAGTAAATGAAAGCCAATGCTCACAACGTGATTATGAAGGAAATTGTAAAAATTGGATTTCGACTAGTGTTGAAAAATGGTTTAAGCGTAGCGAGATTTATCCTCGGTGATTTTGCCAGCGAGGTACCTCGTACGGCGGGAACCTATAAACGACGGATGTAGGGCGGGAGAATCCCACCTTATGAAAAATAATCAAATAATCTCTATAATTTTATGATGGCGGGATGCTCCCGCCCTACAACTTCATAGCCTGGTAGGGTACGCATTGCGTACCTTTTCCATAATACAGATGTATTACAATTAAATTTATCATGTCGCATTTTCATCGTTACTACATTCCAGGTGGCTCTTATTTTTTTACGGTTGTAACTGAACAACGGGTACCTATTTTGGCTAACGATTTTGCACGGGATTTATTACGGGCAGCATTTCAAGATTGCTTTCAACGTTGGCCGACTTTTCATGTCGATGCAATGGTGATGTTGCCTGATCACTTGCATGCAATATGGACTTTACCTCCTGGCGATGACCAATACTCAAAACGCTGGGGAGCCATCAAAAAATATTTCACTCAATCATGGATTACGCATGGTGGATCGGAAAAATCCCGATCAAACTCACGTATCCGTTATCAAAGACGCGGTATTTGGCAACGTCGTTTTATGGAACATACCCTACGCAATGATCAAGATTACGCACGACATTTCGATTATATTCATTACAATCCTGTAAAACATGGTGTGGTACAATGTCCATACGATTGGCCATATTCAACTTTTCATCTTTGGGTAAAATCTGGTACATACAACCTGAACTGGGGATGTGTAAAAGATGGTTTGCTGGACTTTGCTGACTTGGCAAAAACTGCGAATGAATAAATGTGAAAAAATGTACTATAAAGGTACGCAATGCGTACCCTACCCGACTGGCAGATTACAAGATCTGGCAGATATTGAACAATTAAATAATATGGGTTATTAATTTATAGCACATAGGTACGATTAAGCCAGGGTTGTAGGTGCAATTAACCATTTAATATGAAAGCAGCGTAGGTTGGGTTAGCGGCCTTATCGCCAACCCAACATATCGAAAAATACTACCATCTAATCTTTTTTCTATAAATAGCCAACTAATTTCTATGAAATACAAAATAATACTTGAATCATCACAAGAAGGAGTTGCGGCATCTGTACCCGGTTTACCAGGATGTCATTCCCAAGGAAAAACAGAACAAGAAGCGTTGCAAAATATTACAGATGCTATATACGAATATATGGAAGTAGTGAAAGAATTAACAAAAGACAAAGTTGTAAGGGATATTGATGTTATGATTGGGGTGTAATTTTGGCAAAATTACCAGGAATAAACCACCTTGATGTTGTTCGTGTTTTTAAAAAAATTAATTTTTGGGTAGCTCGTCAAGGTAAACATATTGTAATGACTGATGGGAATAAAATTATCACAATCCCCCGACATAATCCTGTAAATGCAATTACTATGGGTAATATAATTCGTGATGCAGGATTAACAAAGGAAGATTTTAAAAAACTTTTGTAGTTTACCTGATACGGCGGGAACTTATAAACGGTGGATGTAGGGCGGGAGAATCCCGCCTTATGAAAAAAATAATCAAATAATCTCTATAATGTTATGATGGTGGGATGCTTTCGCCTTACAACTTCATAGCAGGAGAAGCCAGGTAGGGTGGGCACGGCCTCATCGTGCCCACGCAAAATCATAATTTGTTCTTGATTGTTTGATTTACGTGAGTAAGCGATACAACCGTTTGCCTGATCTACAAGAAGGTTCCTTTATCATGAAAAAAATAACATGGGAAGAAATGAAAAAAGAATATCCAGATGAATGGCTGCTCATTACCGAATTCGATTTAGATAAATATGGCCATATTCTTACTGGAATTGTTGACCGGCATTCAAAAGAAAAAGCGAATGTCTATCGATTGCCTGGTCTAAATAAACCGACAGCATTTAGGTATACTGGCGAATCTACATTTGCTGGATTAAGCCAGGTAGGGTGGGCACGGCCTCATCGTGCCCACGCGAAACCATAAATTTGTTCCTGTTGTTTGGTATACGTGGGCAAACGATACAACCGTTTGCCCACCATTAAAATTATGAAATTTGAATGGGATACTCGAAAAGAAGTAATTAACATCAAAAAACATGGTATTTCATTTGAACAAGCCTCCTATGTTTTTGCAGATCCTTTTGCCTTAAACCGTTATGATGATGAACATTCTGAAAAAGAAGAGGATAGATGGATATTATTAGGCAAATCGTTGAATGAAATTATCCTTGTTGTTGTCCATACTTTTAAAAATGATGAAAATATTGAACTTGTAAGGATTATAAGTGCTAGAAAAGCTACTAAAAAGGAAAAACATGCATATCAACAAAGGCATCCAAAATGAAAGCAGAATACGATTTTAATAATGCTGAACAGGGAAAATTTTATAGACCTTTGGAAGAATTAGAGATACCAATATATCTAGATCAAGAAGTAAAAGAATTTTTTTTGCAAAAATTAAAAATTCAAAAGCAATATTTTTCTTTAAATAAAACTATCAACTCACTCCTTAAAAAAGATATAGAAATTTCTATTCAATTAATGAACTAATCCACCGTGTACGGCGGGATGAACTTTTACGGTGAATCTTTGGATGTACCTCGTACGGTGGGACACTTTATAAACAGCCAGGTGGGTAGGCATGGCCTCATCGTGCCCACGCGGAATCATAATTTGTCCTTGTTGTTTTATATACGTGGGCAAACGACACAACCGTTGTTTGCCCACCCTAAAACTGTCTACAAATAGGTTTCTTTATCATGAAAAAAATAACATGGGAAGAAATGAAAAAAAGCGAGGTAGGGCGCAATAACCAACGGGCATTGCGCCGAATTTATTCCAATTATTCCTAAACAAATTTGGTTTTCATACGATGGTGCAATGCCCGCAGGTTTTGCACCCTACTGTTTTTGTTCTATGTTAAGGACATTAAATGATCAAAGATATTAATGAATCAGCAGGGTAAGGTGGACATAGCCTTTCGTGCCCATGCGAAATCATAAATTTGTCCTTGTTGACCCATGTGAACAAATGAATCATTCATATACAGTCAATCAGGCATATGAAAACTATCTACCTTGATGTCTGTGCCCTTTGTCGTCCTTTCGACGATCAAAATCATCTTCGTATTCGTCTTGAAACAGATGCAATATTCCTAATTCTAAGACATATCGAAATCGGATTTTATTACGCAAGCGTATCGCCAGTCCACTACAAGGAAGTAAGTGCCATTAAGGAAATAGGTGAACGGCTTGAAATGGAAAGTCTCTTGGACAGACTGAATAAGTCATATAAATACAATCTTGTCCAAGCCCATAATCGTGCTAAAGAATTGATTGATATTGGATTTGATATTGCAGACGCTGCCCATGTTGCATGCGCTGAACAATCCGCAGAATTTTTTATTACTTGCGATGATAAATTACTGAAGAAATGTAAACAAACTGCATTACGCATCACAGCAATGAGTCCACTTGAATTTATAACCCAGGAGGCATTATGAATACCTACACGGTTTTGACGGAAGAACAATTGGTTCGTCAAGCTACGGATGTTTTGATCGACAAATTAGGAATAATGGAAGCCACCCGCTTTTTTGGTATTAAACACAATGATCGATTAGAGTCTGTAGAAAGACACAGATTATGGCAAACCCGATTAGATAAGAACAAATTTTTTGACGAAGTTTTTAGCCATGAACCGCGTACGGCGGGATGAACTTTTACGGTGAATTTTTGGATGTAGGGCGGGAGAGCGAAGCGATCCCGCCGCCTTTTATATAAATTTGCCACTTTAGACAATTATACGGCACTGGTTCAGTCTAATTCATCAACTAACATTATGTTATTTAAAAACAATTCTTATTATGCTATTCTCTAAAATCGTCTCAAAATTTTGTCCTAGATATTGTGATAGTGTCAATTTAAAAAATTTGCTTGTAAATTTTCTATTGTGAGACCTTACAACTTTTATAAAAATAATGTAATATAATTATGATGTTATGTTCAAACATCAGACTGAACCAGTCCCACCATCCCTCTTAAAATGCAATTATGATGTGTACCTTTCAAACATTAATCAAATAGATATCATGCCTATCATTGTGCTTAAAAAGATGAATGGAATTCTAAAATGAACAATATTCTTGAATTGGAAAAAGCTGTCCAAGAGCTTTCTCGCCATGATTTAAAAATTTTTCGTGATTGGTTTCTTGACTTTGATGCAAAAATTTGGGATAAACAATTTGAAGAAGATGTGGTGGCTGGTAGACTTGATGCTCTTGCCGACGAAGCTATACGTGATTTGCAAGCGGGACGTTGTGCTGATTTGTGAAACATCGTGTCGCACCAGCTTTTTGGAAATTTTACAGACATCTTCCTGTTGAAATCCAAAAACTTGCTGATGAAAACTACGAATTGCTCAAGCATAATCCTCGACACCCATCACTTCATCTTAAAAAAATTGGTAGAATGTGGTCTGTCCGTGTTGGTATTCACTATCGAGCCACAGCCGTAAAAGATGGCAATGACATTGTTTGGTTTTGGATTGGACATCACAGCGAATACGATCGACTAATTGGACGTTTTCAATAAATTTGTACGCGAAGTTATGGCACAAAACCCGTAGGCATTGCACCGAATTTATTCCAATTATTCCTAAACAGATTTGGTTTTCATACGATGGTGCAATGCCCGCAGATTTTGCACCCTACCGCACTAAAATTTCATATATCTATACAAAATTCGGAAACACGGTCTAAACACCGCGTACGGCGGGATGAACTTTTACGGTGAATCTTTGGATGTAGGGCGGGAGAGCGAAGCGATCCCGCCGCCTTTTATATAAATTTGCCACTTTGAAATAAT
>LFCU01000010.1 GCA_001044195.1 Candidatus Achromatium palustre | reverse complement strand
TCTTTTAATTCGCGGCCTAAATCCATGACCTTATCTGGAGTCCATCCCTCTGCTGATAATGTATGAGACATAAATATTCTCCTCAAACCATTTACCAGTTTTTCTATACTAAAAGATAAGCTCTCAAGTCCACTGCTACTCATAGTAGCGAAGGCTGCATTCTTTTCTTTACGTTTAGTAGCAAAGCATTTAAGAGCCGCATTGTGTGGTGTAGCTTCCAATTCGTTCAGTAGCAATATCTTGATGCGTTTATTACATGTTTCGATTCCTTGATAAACTCCTGACCATTCAGTAGGAATAAAGCCAAATTTATTGTACCAATCACCTTGTGGCGTTTTGGCAACTATTAGAAAACAGGCCACATCATCTAATGAATGCTTGCCTACTTTGCAATAAAAATAATCATAAGCTATTAATTGGGGACTGGTTCAGTCTAATGTCTTGACTTAAGTATTATACTATACTATTTAGATAAAGATTGCAATTTACTTGCGGTTGAACATGTCTATTAAATCATTCAATATAATAGAAATTATCTATGAATATAACATAAATAAAGTGTCTAAACTGTAATTCGCACAACATCACAAAAAATCGCACCTATGAAACCTCTAATAATGGCACTTGTAGCATATATAAATGCGAAAAATGTGGGAATATTTTCTTAAAAAACTAAGGGTACCTTTTTAGAAGGATTAGTGAAACCTATACATTTTATCATCCAATTAGATGCTAAATTAAAAAGATGCGATGCGTAACCTTAACTTGTTGTCTGCTAGTTGGTAGAGCATCAATACCAAAACATACAACAAACTTTAAATAAATTATGGACATTATCGATACCGCAACATCTAAAGTAGAACTATCTAAAGATTCAGTTATAGATGATATAGACAAAAGTATCTTATCTATTATCGAAGCAAATAATTATGATCCATTCTCAGTACTTGGCTGTCATATTGAACATGACCAAGATATAGGAAATACTGAGGCACAAAACGCATCAGTAAGAGTATTCTTGCCACAGGCTGAACAAGTATCTATTGACCAAATCGATCTAAAGCTTAATCGTATTCCCAATACTGATTTCTTCATAGGAAAGACTAAAGATCTAAATATTCCTAAATATTACCAGCTAAATTGGCTAGATAAATTTGGCAATAAACATCTTAGCTATGATCCTTACACTTTTCCAAGTTCTATTTCCGATTGGGATTTACATCTCCACAGCGAAGGTCGTCACTGGAATGCCTATCAAATCTTAGGTGCGCATCCAATTACCATAGCGGATATTTCTGGAATACGCTTTGCAGTATGGGCACCTAATGCCGCTCGTGTCAGTGTCGTTGGCGATTTCAATAGTTGGGATGGGCGTATTCATCCCATGCGAGTGTTAGGAAGCTCAGGTATTTGGGAAATCTTTATCCCGGAATTGCCAGTTGGTAGTCTGTATAAATATGAACTGCGCACCCAAGATGGCAATATCTTGCTTAAGACTGATCCTTATGCGTTTGCCTACCAAACCCGTCCTGAGACTGCAAGCATTGTGGTAGATAGTTCAGCCTATCAATGGCACGATGCTGATTGGCTACAACAGCGGACTACTAGAAATTGGCAACAGCAACCTATGTCTATCTATGAAGTACACTTGGGTTCCTGGCTGCGTGATTCTGAAGACAATTTTTTAAACTATCGCGCTTTAGGAAAAAAACTTGCCAGCTATGTAACAGAACTTGGCTTTACCCATATCGAACTGTTACCGATCACGGAACACCCTTTAGATGCCTCTTGGGGCTATCAAACTACTGGATACTTCGCTCCCAGTAGCCGCTTTGGTAATCCAGACGATTTTCGCGCCTTTATAGATATTCTACATCAGGCGGATATTGGAATTATCCTAGATTGGGTGCCAGCACATTTTCCTAAGGATGCGTTTGCTTTAGCACAGTTTGATGGTAGTGCCCTTTATGAACATGCCGATCCACGTCAAAGCGAGCATCGCGACTGGGGAACCCTAATCTTTAATTATGGTCGTAATGAGGTGAAGAATTTTTTACTCGCTAGTGCTCTATTTTGGCTCGGGGAATATCATATAGATGCCTTAAGAGTTGATGCTGTAGCCTCGATGTTATATTTAGATTATTCCAAGCAGCCTGGGGATTGGATTCCAAATCGCTATGGTGGGCGGGAAAATTTAGATGCAGTAGCTTTTTTACAAGAACTCAATTCTATAACTCATGAACGCTTCCCTGGCAGTCTTATGATAGCTGAAGAGTCTACGGCCTGGCCTGGAGTTTCTCGTCCTACTTATTTAGGTGGCCTTGGTTTTAGTATGAAGTGGAATATGGGGTGGATGCACGATATTCTAAGCTATATGAGTAAAGATCCTATATACCGCCATTACCATCATGATCTATTGACCTTTGGATTGTTATATCTGTTTTCGGAAAATTTTGTACTACCTTTTTCGCATGATGAAGTGGTGCATGGTAAATGTTCTATGTTGGATAAGATGCCAGGCGATGCGTGGCAGAAGTTTGCTTCGTTGCGTTTACTGTATACTTTTATGTATGCCTATCCTGGCAAAAAGCTATTATTTATGGGATGTGAATTTGCGCAAGGGCGGGAATGGAATTCTGATGTAACATTGGATTGGGATTTGTTAGATCGAGTGCAGCATCAAGGAATGCAACGTTTGATTCAGGATCTGAATCGTTTATATAGGAATACGCAAGCTTTATATGAACAAGAATTTGCTTCCACAGGTTTTGCTTGGATTGATTGCCATGACAGTTCGCAGTCTATTTTATCTTTCTTACGTCAAGATAAATCTGGCCAACAGGCGATTATCATACTTAATTTTACTCCAGTATTGCGAGAACAATATCGCATTGGTGTTCCCAAAGCTGGTATCTATCTTGAGGTGTTAAATTCTGATGCGCAGTGTTATTGGGGGAGTAATCAGGGTAATCATGGCCAGGTACAAACTGAACTTAAACCTTGGATGGGATATGAGCATTCTTTGGTATTAAATTTACCACCACTTGGTGGATTAATACTTTTACAGGCTTAATAGCTTAATAGTTTAATAGTTTAATATTAGTCGGGATATTCTTAAATCGTTCCCGCTTTGCTGTGGGAATGTAGATTACTAACTTTCTATATCGTTGATTTTTTAAACAATGATCTGAAGATTAGTTAAAATTTCATTTTTTCCAAAAAATATTTTAAAAGTAAGTAATGGAATAGATATCTATCCACAATCAAAATTTTTCAGATTTTGGTAGAGTGGATCGCAGCGTATGAAGTTGAAGTATTGTAAAAGGGTGGGAGTGGTAAAAAGCTATATTTTAAGATAGTATTAGTTCTAAAACTAAATCTTGCATCCTATCAATTGTAGTATGGTAGCTCTACCCATCTTAGATAAAATTGGAGCGGGAAACGAGACTCGAACTCGCGACCCCAACCTTGGCAAGGTTGTGCTCTACCAACTGAGCTATTCCCGCTTATTTTTAGCTTATGGATACTATTATAATGGCTATTATCCAGTTGTCAAGAGGTAAATTAAAAAAAATTTTACCTTTAGAAAAATATCTATATTAAAAATATTTAGACATTAGTTCTACTTTGTCATATTAAAATTGTAAGTTATATCGTCCCCACGCAGAGCATGGGAACGATACTTAAAAGTGTAAACTGGAAAATGAAGAATGCCAAATATTCCACAAATTTTTATTTCAGCGTTATGTGATGCCCTTCACCTGAATTTCTTGAGGATTTCGCCTATTCCTGCTTCACTTAAAAACATACAAAATCTTTTCTTAAATATTTACTATTTACAAACTAATCTATAATTTAGTATTCTACAGTTAATATTATAGATTAATTATCTTGTATAATGCTAAGATAATATTAAGAAAAGATTCAATTTCTTACTCAATCAATTATTAAATAATAGTGATTTGATATGATACCAACACGCCAGTCACGCAAACCAGATCCCTTTATTATTCTGCTATTAGCAGTTGCACTAGGAATGTCTGTAACTATTATGTACCAAATACACGCACATAATAATACCATCCCTAACATACGCAATGCTCAAAATATGCAAGCTATTCAATGGAATAATGGCCCTTTTCCCAAAGATTTTATACCTTAAATTAATAATATTGTGAAATTATGAATAATAAAATTAGAGTTGGGGTAGTTGGAGTTGGCTATTTGGGGCGTTTTCACGCTTTAATTTATTCAAAAATGCCCCAAGTAAAACTTGTTGGGGTTATGGATCAAAATATTGATCGAGCCAAGGCAATAGCTAAAGAAGCAAATTGTTATGTATTTACAAAGAATCAAGATCTAATAGATGCAATAGATGCAGTAAGCATCGTAGTTCCAACTTCGGCCCATTTCGAGGTAGCTCATCCTTTTTTGGAACAAGGTATTCATACTTTATTAGAAAAACCTATTGCAGCAACTTATCATGAAGGTAAAAATCTAGTGGCATTGGCTGCTGCTAATGAAACTATGTTGCAAATTGGCCATTTAGAGCGTTTTAACCCTGGCATTATAGCTTTAGCACAACGCATCAAGCAGCCACGTTTTATAGAAGCCCAACGCATGGGAGGATTTTTAGAGAGGGTAGCAGATGTAGATGTAGTCGTGGATTTGATGATTCACGATATTGATATTATACTGTCTCTAATAACTAAACCATTAATAAATATAACTGCGGTTGGCACTCCAGTGTTAACTACACAGATAGATATAGCAAATGCTCGATTGGAGTTTGCAAATGGTACTGTAGCTAATGTGGTTGCAAGTCGCGTTTCTGAGGATAAATTGCGGCGTATTCGAGTATTTCAGCCCCAAGGATATTTATCTTTAGATATGGTAGAGCAAACATTAGATAGTGCTGTTCCTGAACCTAATCCGAAGCAGCAATGGCCAGATATTCGGCGGGAACGGATTCAACTTCCTACAGCTAAACCTTTGGATGCAGAGCTTGCAGCCTTTATCGATGCAATAGGCCATAAACAGGTTCCTTTGGTGAATGGCGAAGCTGGTCTTAAAGCTCTTGAAATAGCTTTGCAAGTGCGGGAGAAAATACTTTGTTAAATCTCAAACTAATCTACAAACTATCAGAATTATAATAAAATTATATAAATATTGAATCTTACTAAAATGTAATTTGTCATAAATACTTATTAAATATTATACAAAATATTGCTTATATGGACAGGTTGTGAATAATGCCTATCTTCATGGGTATTTTCTTAATTAAATAAATATTTAAGTAGTAGTCCAAAAATATTTTAACATTTTTGGAACAAGTATCTTCTTGATTTTTAATGAAACAAAATGTTAAAAGACTTATGGGTATGTACTTGGATAATTGTCTATAGAATGTTAATAATTTTACACCACACCAAACTTGGATTAGAATGTTATAATTTAAAACAGATTTCAATAAATTAATCTTAATAACCTATTAATTAAATTATAAATTTTATCCTAATGCCTCAAACTTTATATCTTGCAGATGGCCCATTACATCAGCGTTATCCACTATTGTTTCAAATTGATAACCCAACTGATCTACGTCAGCTTGAAGAAACTGAATTACCTACACTAGCCTTACAACTACGAGGCTTCTTAATCGAAACCGTATCCCAAACAGGAGGTCACCTAGCTGCTGGTCTTGGAGTAGTCGAACTAACCATTGCCTTACATTATGTACTTAATACACCCACAGACCGTCTAGTTTGGGATGTAGGCCATCAAGCCTATCCTCACAAAATTCTGACAGGACGTCGCGATCAAATGCACAAATTACGTTGCAAAGGTGGCATTTCTGGATTTCCAAGACGCGATGAATCACCTTATGATACCTTTGGAGTAGGACATTCTAGCACCTCAATAGGAGCAGCATTAGGATTCGCCATTGCAGCACACCAGCAAAATGTAAAACACCACATCGTTGCAGTTATTGGGGATGGAGCCTTAGGAGCTGGAATGGCTTTTGAAGCCTTAAATCATGCTGGTGCCTTAGACCTCGACCTCTTAGTAATTCTAAATGATAACGACATGTCCATATCAGCACCAGTAGGGGCCATCAGCAATCATTTAGCAAAATTATTATCCGGGCAACTATACAATAAAGTCAGGGAAGGCAGTAAATCCGCTTTACGTAATATGCCCCAACTTAAGGAATTTATGGGGCGTTGGGAAGAGCATATGAAAGGGATGTTGATGCCTAGTACCCTTTTTGAAGAACTAGGATTTAATTATATCGGACCTATTGATGGCCATAATCTGCATACTCTTATTTATATGCTGCGTAATATGCAACGCTTAAGTGGCCCCAGATTGTTACATGTAGTAACCCAAAAGGGCAAAGGCTACGAACCAGCAGAAGGCAAGCCTGTAATTTATCATGGTGTTACTCCATTTGATTTGGCCACCGGGCAAATGGCATCGAAATCAATACGACCCAGTTATACACAAATATTTGGTAACTGGATATGTGCTGCTGCCACACAAGATCCAAATCTAAACGCTATCACTCCAGCCATGTGTGAAGGTTCAGGTCTAGTAGAATTTGCCAAACTCTTTCCAAAACGTTACTTTGATGTCGGTATTGCAGAACAACATGCCTTAACTTTAGCCGCTGGAATGGCCTGCGAAGGCTTAAAGCCAGTAGTAGCTATTTATTCGACCTTTTTACAACGCGCTTATGATCAGCTAATCCATGATATCGCATTGCAAAATCTTGATGTAACAATTGCTATAGATCGAGCTGGCCAAGTTGGGGCTGATGGTGCGACTCATAATGGTGGTTTTGATATAAGTTTTGCGCGGTGTATACCCAATCTAGTTATAATGACTCCCAGTAATGAGAAAGAATGTCGCAAATTATTACAAACTGCATATCAATATCCAGGTCCTGCTTTAGTGCGCTACCCAAGGGGAACTGGACCTGGAATTTTGCCAGATGATACTTTGGAAACTTTGCCAATAGGGCGTGGTGAGATTCAAAGGGAAGGTCGTGAAGTAGCACTTATAGTATTTGGAAGCCTATTATATGTTGCCCTTGAAGTTGCTAGGGGCTTGAATGCTACTGTAGCCAATATGCGGTTTGTAAAACCTATGGATCGGGAATTGCTTCGGAATTTAGCCACACGACATCAACTATTGGTAACCATAGAAGAAAATGTTGTTGCAGGAGGTGCAGGTTCTTCTGTAAATGAAATTCTATTGGCTTTGGGCTATACGGCTAAAATTTTGAACTTAGGGTTGCCAGATCATTTTATTGAGCATAGCAACTCTAAAGAGCAGCTTGCTGAATGTGGTCTGGATGTAATTGGTATCGATGCGGCGATACGTCAAGCTATGGTAACTTATCAATAAGTTATGGCGTTGTAAGTTGGATTGTAAGTCGTTTAGTACTCAACCTGTACACTGGTACGCCTGGCGGGATTCGAACCCACGACCCTTGCCTTCGGAGGGCAATACTCTGTCCATCTGAGCTACAGGCGCTAAAACATACTTAAGCAATGGGTACCAATTATCTGGTACTGGAATTGTCAAGCGTAAACAATATAGAATTTTTTTTATATTGTCAACAAAATTTTATTCAAGATCCAAATATATATTAAGATCCAAATATATATTAATGTGCTATAAAATATAACATTACAATCACAAAATTATAACCTTAAGATTATAATCCAAAAAAATAACAATATGCAGCTCATAATAGCTTGGATACGCACAATACTGTCTCTATTTATTATTCTTGCTGGAATCTTAGTGGGTACTATACGTCTGGTATTGCCGCACTTGGCTAATTATCAACATCTAATAGTACCACATTTAGAAACTGAGCTAGATGCCAAAATACGTTTTGATGATTTGCAGACTAGGCTTGTTGGTCTAACTCCTGAGCTGAGTTTAACTAATCTCAGCATTCAACTAATAGGCCAACATAATTCACCTATATATTTAGGTAAGGTGCAGGTGCATTTTGACTTGCTAGGCAGCCTCATCCATGGCAAACCAAAACTTGCTGGAATAGCGATACATGGGACACGCTTAAAATTTCGCTTTGTTCCCGGAGAAGGTTTAACATTAGTAGGTTTCGCAGCTAGTAATACAGAAGCATCAGATATTCCTTTGGATTTCATTTTAAATCAAGGCTCTTTGTTACTAGAAAACAGCTTGGTACGCTTGGAACACCCCGATGCTAAACCTTTAAAGATTTATCCAGTGACAGTACGCTTTATACCTAGTCAGGATCAAGTTTCTATGCAGCTAGATGCAAAGCTTAATAATATAAGCAGCCTGTCTTTTCAAGCCCATGCAGCAGTAGCCACATCTAATCAGTCTCATAAGACCTTATCATGGCATCGTGTACATTTAAAAATCGATAATATACCGCTAAATCCTACAATTACTTCTTGGCTACCACCAAATTGGAATCTTAAAGGCACTTTAAGTGCTGCATTATGGGGTCGCTGGAGTCACACCCAAAAAAGTCTTACTGGCCATGTTAGGCTCCAAGACATAACATTAGATTCAAGCTCAATTGTGCAGCGTCTTACCACTAACATAAGTATGCAGCAAGATACACAAGGAACTTGGCAAGGAATAGCTTCTGATCTATCTTGGATACGAGCTGGAAAACATTATGATGGTGCTGTAATAAAATTATTTATGCCATTAAATTCTGATCTTAAGTTGCAATTATCCCTAGCCAATACTAAATTGCAAGATATAATAGCACATATCACCACATTGCCATTACCAAATAAGATTAAAGCTCCTTTACGTAGTTTAGCTTTGCATGGCAATATAAAGAATCTTAAATTCAATGCACTTATTTCATTAGCTCATAAGCCTATACAATGGCATCTTAGCACTCAGATTAGCGACTTTTCTAATACTCCATGCCCACAGCAACAAATTCCTGCTGTTAATAATCTTAATTTGCATATTAATGCTTCTTCTAGTTCTAGTTCTAAAAGTGGCAGTATCGAAATTTATTCCAATAAAACCCACATTAACGCCCCCAACATATTTCGAGCACCCTTGCCAGCTTTACAGCTACATGGCAAGTTAAACTGGCTTATGTCACAAAATGGCCTCATCCAGATTAATAGTGATAATTTAACACTTGAAAATACAGATTTTGGTATTGTAAACCGTTTTCAAGTACAGATCCCTGCAACTAAATCTCCCGTGATGCTGGACTTACAAAGCCAATTTACCAAAGGTAACATTGCAGCGGCCCACCATTATTTGCCTGTTGGAGTGATGAAGCAGCCGTTAATAGATTGGCTAGACCAGGCTTTAGTAGCTGGACGTTTAACTAATGGCCAAGTATTATTACGTGGTCCAATAGCTGAATTTCCATTTCACAACCGCGAAGGCCGTTTTGAAGCGCAATTAGATCTAGAAGCCGTAACCCTAAAATACCAAAAAGATTGGCCGCCTTTAAAAAAAGCGATGGGAACCATACGTTTTATAGGACCAGGATTGGATATAAAACTTCGCAAAGGTTGGCTTTTAAATAGCCAAATAACTGCAACTCATGCCAAAGTAGAAGATATAAAACCAGCCTCGCATTTACCAATTACAGGCCAAGCAAGCGGCCCATTTACTGATGTATTAAGAATCTTGCGTGGCCCATTAGCAGACCAACAAGGCAGACATGTGCAGGGCATGGAGGTCGCAGGGCAAAGCACAACGCAAATCAAAATAGATATTCCTTTAGAGTCTTGGGCTACAACTCATGTGGATGGCCAATTAAAATGCAACGACGCTACGTTACGTCTTAATGATTGGGGATTGGTCTTCGATAAGATAAACGGTAACTTACATTTTACTGATCAAGGGTTATTTGCCAAAGGCATCAAAGCCTATTTAGCCACAGAGCCAATAACTTTTAATATCAATACCATAACACCAGCTTATAAACAAGACAGTGTAACTCATATAGATGCTAAAGTCCCTATCAACCAAACATCCCTCACTACCATTTTACCCACATGGCCTTGGGAACTACTCAAAGGAAGTGCTCCAGGAAATCTTAGATTAGTCATAGGATCGCAACAAAATAATTCCACCAATAAATCCATAACATACCGCTTACAATCCGATTTACAGGGTCTTACTGTCAACTTACCAGAGCCACTTAGAAAAGATCATAAAACTATTAGAAAACTCAATGTGACAGGTGCGCTTCCTCCCAATATCGCACATCAAATTAGAGTAGATTACGGCACCTTCAAAGCGGTTTTGCAAATGGCTGCTGGAGATACTCCAAGGATGGCATCTGGAGAGATGCTAAATGGCACCAATAAACAGCCCAGATCGAACCGCAATGGTTTACACATCAACGGAAAAATACAACGTCTTGATATTTTAGGTTGGATAGCCCTCTATGATCATTATGAGACTGACATTCATAATTATCTAAAAACCCAAAATACACCTATACGTACCCAAGCTAGACTACAGATTGGTACTCTGGGTTTGCCAGGTGAACCATTGCGCAATATTAAATTGGTAGCAAAGCAACTCAAAACAGCATGGCAACTAACGCTCAGGTCAGAAACAGCTACTGGTAAAATACGTATCCCCAACAACCCAAGACGCTATCCAATACAAGGGCGTTTCAAGCATTTGCTGATTACTTTCAAAAAAGCCTTAAAACTACCACCATTACCCTTTGAGTATACGACACCAGCCAATCCACGTCGCGCCTCTGGTTTAGATCTTTATATAAATAATTTGCAAATTGACTCCCAGACCTTAGGACGTTTTTTGATACAAGCACGTCCAACCCCAACAGGATTAAAAATCTCACAATTCTTATTAAACGGGCCTTATTTTGCATTTAATGGGTATGGTCACTGGATTGGCGACCCTAAGAATCAAAAAACGCAATTGTTTATCAAAGGCCAAAGCTCTGATTTAGGGCAGGCATTACGTGATATGGGAATTAATAGTGGACTCCAACAATCTTATATGCAGATACAAGCAAATATAGATACTCCTCATTCTATTTATAGCCTAACCTCTGCAAATTTAAATGGTATACTTAAATTTAAATTGGGTAAAGGGCGCATAGCAAACGTCAGCCCTGGAGTGGGACGTTTCTTTGGTTTATTAAATCTAGAAGCTATTCAGAGACGGCTTGCTCTTGATTTCAATGATGTCTTTGGCAAAGGCTTTGCGTTTAACGCATTTGGTGGGGAATTTACATTAAAAAATGGTAATGCCATTACTTCAGGAATTAAAATTACTGGACCAGCGGCTGATATTATTATTAGCGGTCGTACTGGATTAGCTACTCAGGATTACAATCAAACAGTTGTCGTGATTCCAGAACTTAGTAGTACTTTGCCAATAGCAGGAGCGGTTACAGGAGGTCCAATAGGAGCTGCGGCAATGCTTTTAGCTAATCAAGTTTTAGGAGATCAAGTTAATAAATTAATAAGTTTCCAATATAAGCTTACTGGTTCTTGGAAAAATCCAGTGCTAGTTCAATCTAATGATTAATTCGTAGGATGGGTAGAGCCAGAGCGAAACCCATCATTTTAGCATCTAGTGCCAAGGCAGTTATAGGATGCGCTGAGGCACAAAGCGCATCATCCCTGACAATCAAATATAGAGACAGTAGGGCGGGAGAGCGAAGCGATCCCGCCTATTTTGAAAATGTTATTCCATCTCATAATTTTTTATATTGTCATTTGTTACCCAATTTAGGTATTATTAAAATTGAGGCGGGATCGCTTCGCTCTCCCGCCCTACATGGTTTAATTGCACCCAACGCACAATAATTGGCTAGAGGAGATTCCCCTACCTAGCGGATACTACGCCCCGTAAGATGTTGGGTTGTGGATGAGGCTGTCAACCCAACCTACGATTATCAATATAACAAAGTAGAATTTTTCGTTAAAATAATTAATGGGAATAAACTAATGATGTCTTATAATTTACATGCAAATACGGCTATTATAGCTATTATAGTTCTAGCTATGGCATTATGGTTATTGGTTATACCTATACCAGTACAAGCACTAAGTTATCAACCTCCGCCTATTCATGACGAATTAACTTCACCGTTTACTGAGACTGAGGCTAATGGTATTGGTTGTTTGGCGGTTAGTCTTGGTGTAGGTAGTGGGATGGTATATTTGTTAGGTGGGGTACAGCCCATTATGGCAACTCTTGCTACACGGCTGCCAATGTGGCAAGTTATTGAGGGTAGTGCTGCTATAGCGTTTGTCTTTTCTAGTGCTTGTTATATTGGAGCAGTATTAGCTCCTATTTCTATGGCTACTTATACGGCTATAATTGACAGTATAGCTACCAAGCCTAAATTTAATAAGCCTTTGTTTATACAACCTAAAGCATTAAAAAGTAATGCCAATAGTGCTGCACATACATCATCAAATACAGCATCTCATCAAAAACCTTAAACGGTAATTTTTCAATAATTCATGGTAACTTAACTTTACATTCTGATGCTGAGGCAGAGCCTCGGCACCAGAAACAACGTTCTCATAAATTGGGTTGATGATAAGATCAACAACCCAATCTACGCTTTTTAGAGTCCTCTTAGCATCGATGGCTGCTTATGGGGAACAGGTTGTTTATGAGGCACTGGATGTTGATGTGGAACCGGATGTTGATGTGGTAATACTGGCTGTTCATGAGGAACCGCTACAGGCTTCTTTTCTGGAGTAGGCGTTGTTGTAGAAGTTGTTTCTTGTGCGGACGTATGCGCAACATCCCCCCAATGCAAGCCTCCATACCATACATTTGGTTCTGACATTCGCAGTCCTCGCTCTGCTGCTCTTTGCCGCAATCTTGAATAGGTGGCTTCTCGAATACTTTGTGCAGCTTCTCGAGTTGGTGCATTGCGAATGGCACGGCGGTACTCGGCAATTTCTACTTGACTAATCAATGCACGAGGACTCACAACTTTTCTGGGGCTATAAGCTCCAGGATTTTGTGCTGTTATCCCAATGGAACTATATAATAAAAGCCAAACCACTATTAGAATAATAGATGTTTGTAATTTCATACTGTCCTCAATTTACTTTATAAATCAATTTATAATAATGGCAATACTAGTAACATCTTAAAACTATTTAATTAAATAGTTTTAAAATACTAAAATAGATTTAAAATACTATAAATAACACTATTATACAATTGTATAATGGTATTTATAGAGAGCAGAGGCTTAACAATGGAAAAATATTTTCAACTCAATGCTTATGGAACCAATGTAAAAAGCGAAATAATTGGCGGAATAACCACCTTTCTCACCATGGCCTATATAATATTCGTAAATCCCAGCATATTAGAAACCACTGGCATGGAACGTCAGGCTCTAATTACCGCTACCTGCCTGGCAGCCGCTTTTGGAACTATACTAATTGGACTATCGGCCAAAGTCCCCTTTGCTATGGCACCAGGTATGGGACTTAATGCCTTTTTTGCCTATACTTTAGTATTAGGACAGGGTATAAATTGGCAGACAGCTCTTGGAGTAGTCTTCCTTTCAGGAATCCTATTCCTGATCCTAACTATAGTTGGTATCCAAGAGAAAATTGTCAATGCTATCCCTAAAGAACTACGTATCGCTGTAGCAGTTGGAATAGGTCTATTCATTGCCATGATTGGCATGAAAAATTTAGGATTAATTATAGCTCATCCACACACATTAGTGACTATGGGCAAATTAGAGCCAAAGGTACTACTTGGTTTAATGGGTCTAATTACTATTATAATATTAGAGATCAAAAAAGTGCATGGAGCCATATTGATAGGTATTATAGCTACTACTATATTAGGCATGAGCTTTGGAATTGTAAAGATACCTACAGGATTTATTGCCATGCCACCTCCATTGACCCCTATAGCTTTCCAATTGGATATCTTTGCCGCATTCCAATGGAATCTAATGGCAGTAATCTTTACTTTTATGTTTGTAGATTTATTTGACTCGGTGGGTACTATAGTAGCCTGTTCTTATGAAGCCAGGCTTATACAGGAAGATGGATCTATTCGTAATATTAATAAAATGCTACAAGCAGATGCTGTAGCAACTAGCATAGGTGCGCTGTTAGGCACTAGTACTACTACAACCTATATAGAATCTGCTGCTGGCATTGCGGATGGCGCACGTACTGGCCTTGCTGCTCTGTGTACAGCCATTCTATTTATAGCAGCATTATTTTTTACTCCACTAATAGAAATAGTGCCGACTTTTGCTACGGCTCCAGCTTTAATTATAGTTGGGGTTTATATGTTTAAAAATGTAGGGGCGATTGATTTTAGAGATTTTCGTATTGGTTTCCCTGCATTTTTGACTATAATTTTAATGCCATTAACTTTTAGTATTGCTACTGGTCTTACAATAGGCTTTTTATCTTATGTAATAATTGCCGCTTTAAGTGGTGCAAGTAATAGAATACCTCGAGTTATGTGGATAATAGGAATTTTATCCTTGCTCAATTTGATAATATCTGCCAATATGTAATTAGCCATACAAACTCATCATATTTGAGTTTATACTCGTAAAATTACAACTTTTAACATAAGATAATAAATTTAAGATAAGATTTTAGATTAAACTATTAGATTAAACTATAAAAATTAAGATTAAATTTTTTAAGGAGCTATTTTTATAATGAAAACACAACCAAATTGGTATGCTTTATTAATTGGTATTGGGAGTATGTTATTAGCTTTAGTCACTGGCATAGCTTTAGCAACTTCTGATACTAGTGCTAAAACTGAGACTATGAGTAAGGCAGAAGCTGAAATTTTAGCTCGTATTAAACCCATTGGCGTAGTACATACTAAACTTACTGATATTAAGAAAAAACCACAACAGCAGACTGAAGCTGCTCCTGTAGAACCTAAAGTAGCTGCTAAACCAACTGCTAGTGATGGCGAACATATTTACAATAGCAGCTGTAAAATGTGTCATGGAATGGGGCTTGCTGGTTCTCCTAAATTTGGAGATAAAGCTGCCTGGGAAGGGCGCATTGCTAAAGGCGAAGACACCTTAGTAACCAATGCTATTAACGGAATTAATGGTATGCCTGCTAAAGGCGGCTGTGTTACATGTAGTGATGCTGATATAAACGCCTCTGTCTTATATATGCTCTCTAAAGTCAAGTAGCTAAGATTAGAATTATTACTTTATGTTGGGTTGCTAAAAAAGCTTACAACCCAACCTACAAAAATTACAAAGCTAGATCTTGTAAACACAACTGAATACGCTCACGTAACACTGCTGCTAAAACCTTACGATCATAACTAGTACTCGCAACCTCTGGTAATAAATACAAAGTTACACATAAATTATTAACACAAGCTACGCGCCATATCGAAGTAACCAAACTAGTATCATCACAATATTCAGGAATCCTACTAAATTTTCCCTTATGGTCGTGATATCTGATAGCTATTGGTTGAATTGGCACTTTAGCTATAATAGCACCTTGCAATAAAGCACTATAAAATGGTAATACATGCGCATTACTACTAGTCGTGCCCTCAGGAAAGCACATAACATCAATGTTAGCCTGTAACAAATTAGCTATATGCCAGGCTGCCTTATGAGCTGCTTGGCGCGAGCCACGCTTGATAAAATAAGACTCAGTATGTGTAGACAACCAACCAAGTAACGGCCAACTACGCACATCGTCCTTAGCAATAAAAGCACTAGGTATAACAGCATTTATTACAACAATATCTAACCAAGAAATATGATTAGCAACGCGCATATAAGCCATAGGCTGCCCTTGTATATTAAGCTGTATTCCTAGCATCTGTAGTGCCTTCTTGGACCAATGTTTTTTCATCAAAAGGCGTGTTGTGCGAGATACTAGTGGATAAATGGATAATATTAGTATCATCCCCCAAATTAAATGCAGTACAATACGGAAAATTCGTAAAATAGCCCGTATGGTTAGCAATAATGTACTTAATATTTCAGAAAACTGCTTCATATTTTAGATGACACCAATGGTAAATAAGAGGTATGGTACGCATTGCGCACCCTACCACTTACGGTAATGTTGGGTTGCCAAATGGATGGCAACCCAACCTACGGTTATTCATTGAACTATATTTGACATACAATGATTTTAACATTATAAGGCCGCGCAATCTTTGTGATGTATGATTAAACAAAAGAAGGAACAAGCTATGCGGCAAACACATACTGAAAATACTAGTGCGATGCCTTCCTTACAACGTTACCAGGTTCGGTTTGCTTCTGGAACCAATGAAATACGAGCTGCACAAAAATTGCGCTATCAAATATTTGCTCATGAATACGGTGCTAGTTTACAAACTCAGGAACCTGGATTAGATATTGATTTTTATGATGCCTACTGTGAACATCTCATAGTATGGGATATACAACAAAGCAGTATTGTTGGTACATATCGCATGTTATCACCCCAAGCTGCGCAAAATATAGGATCTTATTATTCAGAAAACGAGTTTAATTTTGCAGCCTTACAGCATATACGGCCTCTTATTGTTGAGGTAGGGCGTTCTTGTGTTGCAGCTAAACATCGTACTGGAAGTGTTATTGCTTTACTATGGAAAAAGCTAGTAGAGTATACTTTATCTAATGGATATGAATATCTTATTGGATGTGGATCAATACCTATGCAGGATGGCGGTCATAATGCTGCTAACCTGTATCGTCGCCTTAGCAAAGAACATCTAGCACCACCTGAATACAGAGTAATTCCCTATACTACGTTACCTTATGAAAAGCTCAGTAATGATCAACCTGTGGTAGTACCACCTCTTATAAAAGGCTATTTACGGGCTGGAGCCTGGATTTGTGGGGAGCCTGCTTGGGATAAAGATTTTAATACTGCCGATTTGATGATAATGATGCCAATGTCTAAAGTTACCAAACGATATCACCGACGTTTTTTAAATACTAAGAACAACTGAAGCCTATGCCAAGATTTATCTTCGTTACTGGAGGCGTAGTATCATCTCTAGGAAAAGGAATTGCCTCAGCCTCGCTTGGAGCCTTACTTGAAGCACGTGGTCTCAAAGTAACCATCATTAAACTAGATCCATATATCAACGTAGATCCAGGCACCATGAGTCCATTTCAACACGGAGAAGTATTCGTTACTGATGATGGAGCCGAAACTGACCTAGACCTAGGACACTACGAGCGTTTTCTACGATGTCGCATGAGCAAGACCAATAATTTTACCACAGGCCGCATTTACCAAAACGTCATCCGCAAAGAACGGCGTGGCAACTATCTAGGACGTACCGTACAAGTAATACCCCACATCACCGACGAAATAAAAGCCAACATACGCCTAGGAGCTGGTAATGCTCAAATTGCCATTATAGAAATTGGTGGCACCGTAGGTGACATAGAATCCCTACCATTCTTAGAATCCATAAGACAAATGCGCATAGAACTAGGACGCGAACGCACACTATTTATGCACCTCACCCTAATTCCATATCTAGCAGGCTCTGCTGAAATTAAAACCAAGCCAACTCAGCACTCAGTAAAAGAATTACGCTCTATAGGGATACAGCCAGACATTTTATTATGCCGTGGGGATCGTGCTTTACCAGATATAGAACGCCGCAAGATTGCACTTTTTACCAACGTCCCAGAGCAGGCTGTGATCTCAGCTATAGATGCTGACTCCATCTACCGTATCCCATTACTACTACACGATCAAAATTTAGATACCATTGTTACCAAACAGTTTAATTTAACAGTTGCTGGCTGTGACCTCAGCCAATGGCATTGGGTAGTAGGAGGCTTAGAACGCCAAAACCAAACAATAGATATTGCAATGGTAGGCAAATATATGGAACTACCTGAAGCCTATAAATCCTTGACCGAAGCCCTAACTCACGCAGGGATTCATACACATACCAAAGTACAAGTACACTATATAGACTCTGAACAAATACAACACCAAGGTACATCCTGCCTAAAAACTATGGATGCCATCTTAGTACCAGGCGGATTTGGCGAACGTGGTATTGAAGGCAAAATCAATGCAGCACAATTTGCCAGAACTAAAACTGTTCCCTACTTAGGTATATGCTTAGGACTACAAGTAGCTGTAATTGAGTTTGCGCGTTCCGTAGCTAGACTTGCAGATGCCCATAGCACAGAATTTAATGTTGATACTCCACATCCAGTTATTGCTATGATTACAGAATGGTTGGATGCAGCAGGACATCAGGAACGCCGACATGAAGGATCAGATTTGGGAGGAACTATGCGCTTAGGGAGCCAAGAGTGTGTGTTGGAAAATGATAGTCTAGTATACAAGATTTATAAACAGGCAATTATAAGAGAAAGACATCGACATCGCTACGAATTTAATAATAGCTATTTAGAACCACTAATCCAAGCAGGGCTAAGAATTGCAGGCTGGTCAGCGCATAATCGATTGGTAGAAATAATCGAATTACCAGAGCATCCATGGTTTATTGCAGTACAATTTCATCCTGAATTTAAATCTACTCCCAGAGATGGGCACCCACTATTTAATAGCTTTGTTAAAGCCGCCTGTTCTCACAGAGCTATTAGAACTAAACGCCCTCAAGATACTCCAATATAAAGGCATTCTTCACTGTGATAGAAAAGGTAGTGAACAAACTAAATTTTTGTGACGCAGAACCTCACCAACGGCATTCCCACTTAGAACGTGGGAACAACACTTGAAAAGGCAACCTCTCGACAACTCGACTTTAGCCATTTAGGGTACAGCAGCAAGCCAATCAAATAAAGCCCCATATCCTTACGAAACAAATCCACACGATCAGCATTTAGAACTAAATTGTGCAAAAATTTTTCGACCCACAAAGTCCGCCGTACAAAGGCTAACACGACAAAGAACGCAGCCCGCTTTATATTATACCAAGCAATATGCCGTAACGGAAGAATGCCACCCCTTAAAGACTGCAACGCAATAAGACAAACCAACAAAAACAAAGCCATCAATGCTGGAGTTGTGCGAGCAATAGCTAAATTTGACCATTGGCGTTGCGTTTCTACTCCTAAATGACGACGCACTTCCTGGAAAGTTACCTCGATGTTCCAACGCAACACAAATATCTCTATAATTCGCTTTGGATCAATAGCCTCATCCGTACTAAAGAATGCTTCAACATTATCCTCATTTTCTGGATCAACAACCAATACCCAACGAATATTTACTGGATCTTGGCCATTAGTGTGCCATAAACAAACTCCAGAAAGGATTTTTACTCGTTTCGTTATTCCTTCATACCAGGTTACATCTACTTCTTTCCAAGGCTGATTAGGATCTTTTGCTAACTCCTTAAGTGATGGTAAACGCTTGCCTTTTTTAGGTTTCCGGCAACGTTTATTGGTCGGTTGTTTTTCTGAAAAAGCGAACAACCGAACATCTGTTCGCAAACGCGAAATTAAAGTGACATTATTAGCATTGCAACTGTGCGCTAACTCAACACAGACATAGACTTCATCACCTATCAAAATCCATACTCCATAAGACAACCATCTCGAAATTATATCGATTGCTTGAATTGTCCAACCTACTGTTGTTTTATGTTTTTTGCCTGTTTCGTCATT
>LFCU01000009.1 GCA_001044195.1 Candidatus Achromatium palustre | reverse complement strand
ATAGATCACCACCTAGAAGTGTAATATCACCACCATGACTACCAGACGTGGTAATGTGGCTATTGGTAATGCTGACTGTTGGTGGATCGATATAAATAGCACCAGCGGTGCCATATTGGGTTGAGGAAATAATACCTGTATTTATTATGGCAAGTGTACCGCCTATGGTCATTTTGATTGAGCCTGAATCTCCAGTACCGTTGTTAAGAGTAACAATCGAACCATCAATGCCATATTGAGAAGCATCTGGATGCAGATTGGATAACGTTGTGTCACCGGCAATATTCAATGCTACATTTCCAGAATGTCCTGTAGTATAATTTGGAGTTATATTTCTTCGATTACTATCTGTAGGATCAACAGTGGAACCAATAAAACTGCTATTTACGTCCAGACTATTAGCAGATATTGTAACGTTCCCAGCAGTACCTATATAAGTATAGGTACCAATATCGGCTCCATTAAGTAGTTGTACTGCTCCAGTAGCAGTGATGGTGATATTACCTGTACTCGAACCAATAATGGCGACACCATCTGTACTCGAATCAATATAGGCATTATCAATAATCAAACTTCCGGTTTGTAAGGTTATGGAGCCTGCACTGTCCTGACCATTGGTTTCAGTTGATACAATCCCTCTATTTAGTATCTGCGTTTCTCCGCTGATATTGAGGTTAATATCACCACCCGGATTAATAGAATAAGCCCTGGTGTATATTCCTCCGTAATGTCCCTGGCCATCAATTTTGAGACTATCAGCACTGATTCTTATTTCACCACCATCGTTCATAATACTGCTATTTTGTAAAATGACGTGTCCCGTTTCGTCAATAAGAATAGTGCCCTTAGTGCTGTAGATTCGTGAATCTACCAGTGTAAAAGTATCATCTACTTTGACAGCAATGGCACCTGTGGAGGTAGAGAGTGATGTGTTGGTAAATGTCAAATTATCACTATCTGTAATATCAATGGCACCAGCACTAATATAAACTGAGCCAGCAGTACCAGATGCAGCAGAGGTTAAGATGCCTGTGTCTATTAGGGTAAGGGTGCCTCCAACATCCATAGTAACTGAGCCAGCATTGCCTGAACCTTGGTTTACAGTGCCAATTGCTGTACTAAAGCCGTCTGCCGCAACATTCGACTTGACATTGGCTATTGTGGCATCTCCAGCAACATTTACAGTTACATTGCCAGTATTGCCTGAAATATCACTTTTAGGATTATCGGAACCAATGATACTGCTATCCATATTTAGGCTGCCAGCAAATACTGTAAGCGAACCTGCGCTACCTGAACTTTGGGTTTCAGCTAATATGCTTCCGTTTGATAATTGTAACAATTCGCTAACATTAACCTGAACATTACCACCACTACCTGTAGAACCAGGATAAGCATTTGTGAAAATAGCCCCATCGTTATTAATTTCTAAACTATTGGCCGTTACGGTTACATTGCCTGCATTACCTTGAGTATAGCTTATGCTGCCGATCTCACTCTCACCTGATAATTGGAGAGTGTTGGCAACATTGACAGTTACGTCACCAGCATTACCTGCATTACTTTGGGCATCAGTCCAGCCGACAATTTTACCTTTATTTAGTAATTGGAGAGAGTTAGCTTTGACAGTTGTGCTACCTGCATGACCACTGCCACTGGTACCAGCAGCAACTGAACCGTCATTTTTTACTACCATATCTCCAGAAACGGTTACATTGACATCACCAGTCTTGCCACCAGCTTCGGTATAGCTTTCTACAAAACCGCCATCTACAGTTAAACCGCCAGTAAGATCAAGAGTAACGTTGCCAGCTTGACTTGAATTTTTAGTACTAGAAAGTATAGAAGCGTTATTGCTATCGCCGCCATGACCTATGATCTGTAAAGTGCCACCAGTTAGGCGAATGTTAACGTTACCACCCGCACCAGTAGAGCCAGCTTCAGTTTCTGTAGATATCCCTGTACTACCTTGAGTGTTGCCTTGGGCATCTATGGTTAAATCATTAGCTGTTATGGTTATTGAACCAGTATTGCCTGAACTACTGGTTTGGCTTACTACATATCCTGTGTTTACTATCTGTATTGCTTCGCTAATATTTAAGTTGATATCCCCTGCATTACCACTAGAGGTAGCACTGGTGCGTATTCCATAACCACTACCTTTACCATCAATCTGTAAGCTACTGGCATTGATCTTAATCTCGCCACCAGCATTGTCATTATTGGCCCAGGTAATAATGTCGCTGTTTTGTAAGATAACAGAGCCAGTTTCATCAATAGTAATAGAACCGGAATTGCCAGATTGGGCATAGGTGCTAATTCCTGAATTTGTTATTTGCAATGTACCTCCAACTTTCATATCAACTAATCCAGCGTTACCAGAACCCTGGTTAGAAGTACCAATTGCACCATTAAAGTTAGATGAAGAGGCATTTGAATAGATACCTGATATCGTTGCATCTCCGCTAACATTTAAAGTTATGTTACCAGTATTAGCCGTGCTACTAGTAGAATCAATAAACGAAAGTATTCCAGCATTACTTAAATTCAAGCTACCAGCAGATACCATAACTGCACCAGCACTGCCTGGTCCATGAGAATAGGTACCTACAACTCCGTTTGATATTTGTATTAATCCACTTACATTGATATCTAAGGTATTGCTATTTCCAGTGGCATCAGTTTCAGCAAATGAACCCATATATCCATTGTTTAGTTCTAAACTACCAGCACTAATAGTCACTGATCCTGCATTACCTTGAGCATTGGTATTGCTACCTACTCGGCCTTCATTTAAAACCTGCATAGCGTTAGTTACATGCAAGGCCATACTGCCTGCGTTACCAGATGCTGTAGTATTGGTATTGATGTTTATGTGCTTGTTTTGATCGTTTTTGCTATCCACAATCAAACTAGTAGCATTTATGGTAATTGATCCTGAGTCGCCTTGTCCTGACGTTTGGCTCGACACAGAACCAACATTAAATACTTGCATAGTTCCATTAATATCAAGCGTTATATTGCCGGCTTTAGCTCCAGAACTGGTACTGGTACGAATACCTTTGTAATCACTTCCTTGGCTATCTATAGACAAGCTACTAGCACTGATCTTAATCTCTCCACCAGCGTTTTCATTATTGGTATAGGTAATAATATCGCTATTTTGCAAGACAACAGAGCCAGTTTCATCGATAATGATGGAACCAGCAGTACCAGATGGAGCCGAAGTTTGGATTCCTGAATCTGTTATTTGCAGCGTACCACCAACGGTCATATTAACTGAACCAGCGTTACCAGAACCTGCGTTATAAGTACCAATTGCGCCATTAAATCCATCAGGAGCATTTTGGGGGACATTTGTTATTGTTGCATCTCCAGTAACATTTACAGTTATATTGCCAGTATTACCAGAATTATTGCTATCAATATTTAAAGAGGCAATACCACTGCTATCCATATTCAAACTACCAGCAGATATAATAACTGAACCTGCACTGCCAGGACCGCTGGAGCCAGTTCCTACTGTTCCTTGATTCAATGTCATAAGCCCGCTAATGTTAATATCTAAGGTACCGCTATTTCCAGTGGAACCAGTTTCTGCACCTGATGCAATGTATCCATTATTTGTTACTTCTAAAGTCCCTGCAGTTATGGTCACGGAACCAGCATTGCCTTGACTTCGTGAATCACTTTCTATCGTCCCTGTGTTCAAGATTCGTATTGCTTCAGTTACATTAACGGTGATATTGCCTGCTTGACCGCTAGAGTAGGTATTAGTTTTTATCGTGGTACCATCATTCTCCTGCCCATCAATAGTTAAGTTTGTAGCACTGATCTTAATTTCTCCGCCAGTAGTAGAGTTATTAGTTGAAGTAGTAATATTGCTATTTTCTACAGTCATCTGTGTAGGTTGCGTAGTTTGGCCAATGTGAATAGCACCACCACTGCCAGATGTAGCTTGAGTTTGGATTCCTGAATCGACTATTTCAAGAATGCCACCGACATCCATTGTAACGGAGCCAGAGTCACTATTAGAGTAGCTCAGTACCGCAGCGCCGTTTAATATTTGCATGTCATTTAAAACATTAATCTTAACGTTGCCTGCATTACCACTAGTAGCTCCACTTACAGAACTAATATTAGTTTCAGAGCTGGACTCTTGGTTATCTATATTCAAATTGTTGGCAGAAATTTCTATATTTCCAGAGTTTCCTTGTTGAGAATAGCTAAGTACCCTAGCACCGCTTAGTACTTCCATATTGCCACTAACATCAATTTTAATATTTCCGGCAGTGCCATTTGGACCTTCGGATACAGAGCTAATATTGGTTTCAGATTCTGCAGTTTGTTTATTAACAACTAAGTTGGCAGCAGTTACAGTGATGCTACCTGCATCTGTCTGTTTAGAATAACTAAATACTCTAGCACCATTTAGTACTTCCATATCTCCACTAACATTAACTGTAACATTTCCGGCGGCACTATTTGTACCTTCCATCACAGAGCTAATATTTGTTTCGGATGTGGAATCTTGTTTATCTATAACTAAGCTTTCAGCTTTGACAACAACATCACCAATAATGTCTGTTTGAGAATAACTAAATGTTCTAGCACCATTTAGAATATTTATTTTCCCGCCGCTCATTTGCATAGAACCACCATCAGTAACCTGTAATTGGCTATTGTTTACAGTTATATCTCCATTACCTGTTGGCAAATCACCAGTAAGAGGCACAGTTCCTGCAGTAGTTCCTCTGCCATATACCCTTAAATTTCCACCACCAGAAACGTTAACACTACCATTATTAGCAGTAATCGAATCACCGCTAAAACTAACATTTCCGCCATTAGAAAATGTTAAGTTGCCATTTTCTATTTTTATCTCCCCAGTTGGATTAGTCGCAAAACCAAATGCACTGGGATCGGCTGCGGTTAAATTGGGGGTAGTAGCAGATCCTGCTTCAAATTTAGTGCCATCTGTAAAGTTTAAAGTATTAGCAGTGCTGACATGAAAATCTCCGCCAACATTGACTTGCGCACCAGCACCAAAGACCACGCCTGCTGGATTTATTAGAAAAAAATTGGCACCAGGGATACCTGTAGAATCAATAGTGCCGTTTATGGTAGAGGTAGTGCCACCAGTGACACGGCTAAAGACATTTTGCAAAGTATTGGCACCGGTAAAAGTAGCAGTATTACCAGTCCCTACATTAAAGGTACTAAAACTGTGGAATAGATTATTGCCTTTAGTAGTACCCCAAGATTGCGGGATAGTACAAGAACCAGTACAGGATTGCACTGAGCCTACGGTACCATCAGTACTAATATCAGCACTGTAGCTAGGTCTAGATATTGGCCCAAATTGGGCTACTAATATCAGAGATATTAGTTTATAGAGCTTATGCCTACCATTTTTCATATAAAATATGTTCCTCAAGATATTAATTAGGTATATGCCCACAAAAAAAGTTAGAATCAGCAAATGCAATAGATTCCTGCTTTCGCAGGAATGACGTTCTTTTCGCAGGAATGACGTTCTTTTCGCAGGAATGACGGGTTTTGGATAATGTCTAATAATTATACAGCACTATCTGTATCGGAAAGTGAATTTCGCGTCCCATCTTTGGAAAGATTACTTTCTAAACGTCGTCGAAAATGATTCACCAATTGAGAACGTACCCATTTTTCACGATGCTTTTCTGCCGCTGCCATGCGCTGTTCTGCGACTCCAATAAGAGTTTCTTGAGAATTACGAGCAATTAAATCACCAGCTAAGTAGGGTACGGCATTGCACAATTTTTAATTATGGTGCGCATTGCGCACCTTACGATCATCTATCCAGCACAGACACCACTTTGTGTGGCATAGCGACGGCGTTTCTTTGTATCGCGCTTAGTAGCTTTGGAATTGGAGGTAGACTGGGTCTTGGGGGTGTCACTTAGGGCACTGTCTAGTTCACCAGT
>LFCU01000008.1 GCA_001044195.1 Candidatus Achromatium palustre | reverse complement strand
TTATAGGATGCGCTGAGGCACGAAGCGCATCCTATAACTGCATGAAGCTTACTCCGACATAATGTGCCAGAATGAACACCCTACCATCAACCCAACCTACAGTTGTAAATGTGACAAAGTAGAATTAAGTCAGGACAATTTATTGAAATTCTACCATAATCGTAACATCCAAATAGCTTATGAAATCTGGTTCCATAAGTTCTTGTGAAGTTACAACGTATACAAATTGTAACTTCTCAATAAATTATGGCAAAATCGTAGGGTGCGCATTGCGCACCATAATTTTATTTATAAAAAGATGCGCGATGCGCACCCTACAATTCCCAATGTGTGCAAGTTTTTAGCTCATAAATCCATTGTTTATTCAGAAGTTACTACAAATCTTCTTATGTACTTATAAGTTTATTAAATACTCATTATTTTACATTTATGCTTTTATATTTATACTTTTATATTTATACTTAGAATGTATAATATTAAGAATATTATTGTTTTAATACCACAAAGAGACACACTACCAATGTATACATTCTCTAAAATTCTAGGTGCTGCGGTTATTACAGCAGCTTGTTTTGCCAGTCCTGCTCATGCTTGGGGCTGGGGCGGTCCTTACAATAACGGCTGGAATGATAGCCGTTATGGTGATGGCTGGGGCGATGGTTGGGGCAATTTCAGCATGAACATGAGCGGTCGTGGCAGCGGTCGTGGCCGGAACAATTATTATAATCGTTACAATAATTATTATGGACCTTACGGTTATGGTCATCCTTATGGATATGGACAGCCTTATGGTGGGGGGTATCCTCATCAGGCTTATCCTTATGCAGCTCCTGTGGCACCTCCACCAGCACCAGCGATGCCTGATGCTTCTCAAAATAGATAGTAATTATCTATATTATTGATATTACTTATTGATATTAGTATCGTTCTAGTAAGAACTATAGAACGATACATTAGATATTATCTGAAGCCCTAAATTAAATCTAACAATTATAAAAATATAATAAAATAGAATCATTGGGGTTTCAAATAATGTCTAATAATAGTAAATTTGGGAACGGTTCCTTACCGCCTGATGATATAAAATTGTTTCGTACACAAATGGCTGATGCCATACCATTAAAACAAGATCATATAGAACCATTTCGCAAGCATCCAGCACCACGTCCAAGACCACGTATCATTGAATCACAAGATGCGATAATGGATTCCCCAATATCTGAAGCGGAAGTTATTACTAGCGATTTTTTAGAATTTGCACGGCCTGGTGTCCAAAAACGCCTATTACATGCGCTGCGTAAAGGACAAATTCCTCCTCAATTAGACTTAGATTTACATGGCCTAACTGTTACTTATGCTCAAGAAAATTTAGATATATTTTTAAAAGAATGCCAACGTCGTGCCCTTAAATGTGTACGCATTATTCATGGTAAAGGGATTCGCTCTGAAGGCCAGCAACCAATTCTTAAATGTAAAGTTAATTATTGGCTAAGATGTTATAATAATGTCTTAGCCTTCAGTTCCGCACCGCGTTGGGATGGTGGCAGTGGTGCTGCTTATGTATTATTGCGTAATTCACGTAAAAAATAATTTGAATGGACGAAATTAAACGTAGACATTATTTAGCTGTTATGGGGATTCCTCTGTGGTTGTCTAAGACTATTTCGGCGCAATCTATAGATGTAAGACCACCAGTAGATGTAAGACCACCTGTGCAACCAAAACCATCTATACCGATACAAAAAGAACAGAATGTGACAGCCAATACTATAATACCTAAAGACAATACATCTAATCATACCACAGCACAAGCAATGCCGCCAATAGCCAATATGGATTGGGAAACCCTAGCCACTCAAGTTACTAAATGCCAAGCCTGTCACGAATTAGTAACAAATAGATCACAAACTGTATTTGGAACTGGGAATCGTAATGCCGATTTGCTAATAATAGGTGAGGCCCCTGGAGCTGAAGAAGATAAGCAAGGTGAACCTTTTGTAGGCCGTGCTGGACAATTACTTACGTCTATGCTACAAGCTATTAATCTGCAAAGAGAGCAAGTGTATATTGCTAATATACTGAAATGTCGACCGCCCAATAATCGTGATCCTAGTACTAATGAAGCGCAACGATGTGAGCCTTGGCTATTGCGGCAAATAGAGCTGATAAATCCCAAGTTAATCCTGGCGGTAGGGCGGATTGCAGCCCACAACCTACTCAAAACTAATATTGCTGTAGGCAAATTACGCTGCAAGGTGCATCAATATGGGCTACAAAATATTCCTGTAATTGTAACTTATCACCCTTCGTATTTATTGCGTTCTCCAGGACAAAAACCGCATGCGTGGAAAGATTTGCAGATGGTATTGAAACTTTTAAACCAAGATATGGTTATATTAGAAGATTGGAAATGATATAATATTCAAATAATATCTATTAAGAATAACTTCAATACATTTTTTCATCCTTAAAATTTAAATACTATGCAAGAACTTAATATAATTAGCCTATTTTTATTGGTTTGTCTTACTTTTGCTACTTTTAACCCCAACAATTTATATGCAGCTCAAGTAAACATTAATACTGCACCTGCTCATGAAATTGCAGCAGCTCTGTATGGTATTGGAAGTAAAAAAGCTCAAGCCATTGTTGAGTATCGAACTGCTAATGGTCCTTTTAAAACTCCAGAAGACTTAATGAAAATTAGTGGTATTGGTCCCAAAACTGTAGCCAGTATTCGCCACAATCTACGCTTTGAGACTAAAGACTCTAGCGCAAAACCCAAAGCCAATCAATAAGACCGTATGGTGCGCACCGCGCACCTTTGAATAATGGTGCACAATGCGCACTCTACCAATTGGCATCTGGTGCCAAGGTAGAGCCTCGGCACCAGAATGTGCGTCTATACCATAGCTTATTGAGAAGTTACCAAAATATCAATTAGGAATCGTTCCATGAACACGCATGAGCATTTAATTATATTTGACACCACCCTACGTGATGGGGAACAAAGCCCTGGTGCTGCTATGAGCCGGGACGGAAAAGTGCGCATTGCCAAAGCATTGGAACGATTACGGGTAGATGTCATCGAAGCTGGATTCCCTATCTCTAGCATAGGAGACTTTGAATCCGTACAGGCCGTTGCCAAAACTATAAAAGATAGCAAAGTATGTGCCCTAGCACGTGCCCTAGAACACGACATTGACCGCGCCGGAGAAGCCCTGCAAGGAGCTACAGCACCACGGATTCACACCTTTATTGCTACCTCTAATATCCATATGGAACGCAAGTTACATATGAATCCAGAACAGGTCATAGAACAAGCAGTAAAGGCTGTAAAACGCGCCCGTCAATATACGGATGACATAGAATTTTCTCCAGAAGATGCAGGTCGCTCCGAACTAGACTTTCTATGCCGTATACTAGAGGCGGTAATTAATGCAGGTGCCAGAACTCTAAATATACCAGACACTGTGGGCTATAATATCCCCCAACAATTTGGGCAGCTTATTCAAAGGCTAAAAGAACGCATTCCCAATGCAGACCAAGCCATCTTTTCCGTACATTGTCATAATGACTTAGGATTAGCCACAGCCAACTCCTTAGCGGCAGTGTTGGCTGGAGCCAGACAAGTAGAATGCACCATCAATGGTCTAGGCGAACGCGCTGGCAATGCTGCTCTAGAAGAAGTAGTCATGACAGTACGCACTAGACAAGACCTATTTAGCTGCGATACTCGCATTGACACAACACAGATTGTCAACTGTTCCCGTTTAGTGGCCAATATCACAGGCTTCCCAGTCCAACCCAATAAAGCCGTAGTAGGTGCCAATGCCTTTGCCCATGAATCTGGTATTCATCAGGATGGAGTCTTAAAACATCGTGAGACTTATGAGATCATGCGTGCTGAAGATGTAGGTTGGCATACCAATCGCATGGTGCTTGGTAAACTCTCAGGCCGCAATGCCTTTCGTACTAGATTACAAGAACTAGGCATTAGCTTTGCCTCTGAAGAACAACTAAATGATGCGTTTCAGCGTTTTAAAGATCTAGCAGACAAAAAGCAAAAGATCTTTGACGATGATCTACAAGCTCTAGTTACGGATTCTCGTCTTAGTCTAGCTAATGAGCGTCTCAAATTATCTTCTCTACAGGTCTGTTCTGAGACTGGAGAGATTCCTAAAGCGCAAATCACCTTAGTGCTGGATGGCACCGAATGCCAAGGGATTGCTACAGGTAGCGGTCCAGTGGATGCCATCTTTAGAGCTATCGAAACTATCGTGGAGCTTCAGCCGTCACTTAAACTCTATTCAGTAAATGCTATTACCGATGGCAGTGATGCCCAAGGTGAAGTAACAGTACGTTTAGAAAAAGGCGGTCGTATAGTGAATGGCCAGGGTGCGGATACAGATATTCTAATGGCTTCAGCCAAGGCTTATATAAATGCTTGTAATTATCTATTAGATCCTAGTACTAGACAACATCCCCAAACTGGTGATGTCTAATAGATATATTAACAATCGTAGGTTGGATTGATGTTCTCATCATCAACCCAACCTCATTAAGGATTTGGTTGCAAGCAATTTTTGCTTAAAAATTGAAATTTAAAAAGCATTCAGGTTGTGTTAATATTTGAGAAATATAATAGGATGCTAAAAAGATTAGCCAATTAAGCATCTTATGCTATTAACTATTACGAGAAAAAATACACGTCTTCAGGCGGCTTAAAGACACGACAAATTGGTTGTGAAGAATGTAATAAAATAGTAAAAGAGAGCTTGGGCACAAACTCTTTATTTTAGACTAAAAAAGTTCAGTAAAAACAATATTGTCGTAATATATTTTAAAATTTTTTGTATTTAACTTGATTTGGATCACATTTTTATTTAATATTAAATAAATTGTGTGAAGTACTATTGACTAACATAGTTATGAGGTTCTAATAAATATATATTCAATATATTGATTCATAATTTAATTTCACGAAAAAATCAAATATCTAGTTAAAATCGAGATAATTATAAATTAAAGGTTAATATTTATGAACCCAAAGATTAAAAAAGTTGTCCTAGCAGGTGTTCTAAATCTTACAATAAGCACTTTGGGATTTGCAGCAGCCACCCCAGGTGGAATATCAATGGTTAGGGGAAATACAAACATCAATGTCAGTACCCAAGATGTAACCACAATCGCCTCACACGGTGCCACAGCAAGAACCTCAATCGCTCATGTAAAAAGTAGTAGAGGTAACACCAATGTGGATGTAAGTGCCAGAAATGTAATTAATGTAGTAAGTGGTAGTGGACAAAAAGGCTGCATTAATATCGGAGTCAAAGGGGGAGACGATTGCGAATAATTCTTATCTTAAAATGATAAAAAATGGAAAATTTAACAACATTCAGGTTTCATTAATATTTGAGGAGTTATAACATGTTAAAAAGAATTATCCAATTAAGCGTCTTAATGCTGCTAACCATTACCAATTCTTATACTTTTGCTGAATTTAATCAACGTACCTTTCTAAAACCTGGAGCACAGAGCAAGATTGGTATAGCCAGAGCTAAAAAATATGCAACATCAGGTGGCTTAAAGGCACGGCAAGCTCGTACTCAAATCAATTTGGGTAGTAAAAAAGCTGGGACTTGTGTGATGAATGTTGGGAGAGCTAAAAAAGGAACTAAAAACGTTGTAGTGGCAGCTGAGACCATCATCAACTATTGTGGAAGATAATCGAACTATAGATAGTAATTTCTCAATCAAGGATGATACATTAAGAGGCTTACAAATATTATTGAAAATTGAACTTTTTTGTAGATCTGATACTCTAACATTTACAATAGACATAGCTTAAAATACAATTAAAAAACAGATATGAAAAAATATTTTTACTTACTATTAGTTTGCTTACTAGCTAACCCAATTCAGCAAGTTAATGCAAGGGACAATATAAAAATATATCGTAAAGTCCCAACTTCAATACAGCTTGCTCAAGCATTAGGAATAAAGGGTGCAACTTCCAACAATGATCCTTGCTCTAGTCCTAGCAAAAGAACCCGTAAAATTGTACTCGATTCCCTCTCATGCCCTAAAAAGAAGAAAAGAGCAACCCGCAAAATTGTTTTGGATTTCGCACCAGCTAAAAAATCTTCACGACATCAACGTGGTTCAGCCAATGGAACAACGGTTATTTCATTCCCTTTATATTTTGAATCAGGCAGCTCTAAGATTACATCCCAAGCCGAACCATTCATTGATAGTATTGCGGAGTTAATGAAGAAACATTCCAATTTACGCTTTAAAATTGAAGGCCACACTAGTTCCAGAGGTAATGCTAGACGTAACCTTAGCCTATCCAAACAACGAGCTATTGCTGTAAAAAACTATTTAGTAAGAAAACATTCTATAAAAGCATATCGCCTTACTACTGTAGGTAAAGGATCAAGAAAACCTTTAAGAGGGGTTAGTTCAAAAAGTTCCTCTAATAATAGAATCCAATTTCGGAAATTGGGCTAAATTGCTAACTAGTTAGCAGAATATGTATTAGGTAATGGAAAATAATTTTAATGTCATTCGCAAGTTTAGTCAAATTTGGCTTGTGGAATGGCTTATCAACAGCAACCTTAATTTATAGTTAAATTATCTTAAATATAAATTAATGGTTGCAATTTTGTAACTTGTAGTAAAATCGAAGAGGTATTATACATGCGTAAAATCTTACTAGCTGTTTCTTTAGCCACTGTTTCTAGTTTTGCATTAGCTGCTGCTACTCCAGGTGGTATCCAACTTACTCCAGGTGCAGCTCAAGGCAACCTTGGTGGAGTCAATATCAAAGGCACTACTCGCATCAGTGCTAGTGCCCAAAACACCACAACCACCGCAGCAGGACAGAGTGTCGCTAAAACTGCTATCGGTGCTATCAAAGGTGGTACTAACATTGTAGGCAATACTAACATCAGTGCTAGTGCCAAAGGTACAACCACTAGAGCAACTGGAAAAAGTAAAGCTGTTGCCACTGTTGGTGGTATTGGCGGCGAATAAAAACTTACAGTAGCTAAAATACGGCTTGAGTAAGTTGTAGTTTAAAAAAGACCCAACAATTTATTGTTGGGTCTATTCTCAAACATAATTTTCAATTAATAATTTTTTTAGGGAGTATTAAAACGTGCGTAAGATTCTACTAGCTGTTTCTATTGCTACTGCATCCAGTTTGGCATTTGCTGCTGCTACTCCTGGTGGAGCATTGCAAGCTACCAGGGGTGGAGTTAATATCAAAGGCACTACTCGTATCAGTGCTAGTGCCACCAACACTACAACCACCGCATCAGGACAGAGTGTCGCTAAAACTGCTGTTGGTGCTATCAAAGGTGGTACTAACATCGTAGGCAACACCTCTATCAGTGCTAGTGCCAGAGGTACAACCACCAGAGCAACTGGTAAAAGTAAAGCTGTCACCACCATTGGTGGTATTGGTGGCGAATAATAGTTCTCTATTTTAAGTAAAAATGAATAATAACATAATGCCATTGTATTATGTTATTATCTTAAAGACCTGGTAATATTATTACTGGGTTCTTTAGTTTATGTGGTTTCTAAAACTATATAATATGTTTTTAACCATCTATCTTTATAATTTTTTAAATATATAAAGGTCAATTACATGATAAGTAGATATTTTAATATACGAATTTTAATAATGATATTGGGGATTATGCTAGGCGGTTGTTCAAGTCTTGAAGCTCCTCCACCCCAAAAAGCTCATGAACTTGCTAAACCCAAAGCCAAACCAACCCAAATGAAGACAAATTTTACGAAAGATTTATTATGCATGGATAATTTATTTGTGCAAATGAACAAAAAAGGCTTTGTTATAACCACTGCTGGAATACCTGATTCTACCGGAAAAATATCCGTATCTACCAAAGAGATGCTTCATACTGCATCATCTAAAATGTCAACAAAAAGTAAAGCCTTGGTATTTATTGATTATGACTCTAGTAGCCAAGATTTAATAAATCTTTTTGCAGATATGAAAAACTCAGGTGCCGATAGCCAGCGACAATTACCACAATATTATATTCGTGGAGCTATCAGTCAGTTGGATGAAAGGGTTATAACACAACAAAAAAGCGCAGGAATTGCAGCGGAATTTTTAGATCTTGGGGCTAGCAAAGATAGAGTATCTTCAGTTATAACGGTGGATATGAACGTTGCTAGTACAATTACACGGGAAATTTTAGCAGGTGTAAGCTCAAGTAATTCCTTAGTCGTTACTCAATCTGGCAATGCTAAAGAAGCTGGTGCTAAAATTGGCAAGGTTGGGCTGTCTTTTAGTATGTCAGCAAACATTGCTGAAAGTCCAAGTGCTGGAACTCGAGCCTTGATTGAATTAGGGATGATTGAAGTTATAGGCAAACTTTTAGAAGTTCCATATTGGAAGTGTTTAGGCATAAACAAAGACGATGCCAAAATGAAAAGCCAGACTAAAAATTGGTTCGATGCTATGAAAGATAAGGAACGAATTACATTTGTGCAACAAAAACTAACTGGTGCCAAAATGTATTCTGGACCCATTGATGGAAAAATGTCTCCAAAACTAACTGCTGCAATCGAGAAGTTTCAAGCTAAAAACGGTCTAGCAGTTACTGACGGAGAGATCGACTTTGATCTTTACTATGCCTTATTTGTTAGTGAGTTTAAAACCGCACCAATTCCTGACACCCCCCCTAAGACTATTGTAACGGATAAACCCCAGAGTTTACCTATCACCGCTACAATAACTACTGATACCAATGGTAAATATCAAACAGGTGATACACTTACAGCACGTGTCAAAGCTACAGGAGATGGTTTTCTTTTTTGTTATTATAAACAAATTTCTGGAGAAATTGCCCGTATATTTCCAAATCGTTTTGATCCAAATCCAGCCATTAAAGGCGATACAGAAGTTTTTCTGCCTTCCAAATCAGCTCCATTTAAAATCCGCTTTTTTAAACCAGGTAATGAAAGCATCACTTGCTACGCAAGTCATATCGATATGGCAGTACCAGAGAATATAAAAGGTGAGGATCTAGCACCTCTCAATATCAGAACTATGGATGAAATTGGAGCTGCATTTAAAAAATCTAGTCCACAAGTATCTAAGGCAGTTCTTGAAATTGTGATTACAGGTCAACCGATACCAGAAGATGCTCAAGAATCTGATCAAGAAGCGGTTCAAGAGTCAGAACAAGAAGCGGTTCAAGAGTCAGAACAAGAAGCGGTTCAATAATAAGACCCAGAAGCAATTAAATAAAAAGATATTTTAAATTGACTTATGCAAAATATGGAAATGCTACAACATTTGAATTGGATAACTGCATAAGTTCATAAATCTTTAATATCTATAGAGAATACCAAATGAAAAACTATATTCTATGGAGCATCATTTATATTACTGGCAGCTTAATAGCGTTACCTTGTCAAGCTGGTAATATCATTATTGAATCTCAAGAAAGCACCGCCGCAGAACAACAAGCAGCCACAGCTCGCCAATACTTAGATAAGTCTAACCAAACTGAAGAAACTGTTGTTATTGTAGAAGATGGCGAAACTAATCAAGCCCGTGAACGCCAATTGGATGCAAGAAGCTATATTGAGCCTTCATCCAAACCAAAATTAGATCATAATGGCAATATGATTTTTATCATACAAACTGGTCCAGCTACCAAAAGTGATAATGCTAGTACTGCACGTAGTAAAGCTGCTTCCTACATTGCAGCTTCTAAAAAAGGTAAATGTAGCGCAGCTGTAGAAAGTGATGTAGGGATCATTGATGGAATAGCATCCGATGATTCGAGAACCTCTACTAGTTCAAGCAATAGAGGCTCCGTTGCACTTACAAATTGTAGATAATCACAATTATTGGAATTGACGGATAGATAATAGACATTATACGAAACCCGTCATTCCTGCGAAAGCAGGAATCTATACCTTAACAATAGCCTTATGTTTGTTAATCTGGTAGAGGGTTTCGGATAATGTCTAATAACCCATTACTTGGCTTTGGCCATTTTTTAAGCTGTAGGATGGTTAGAGCCAAAGCGAAACCTATCATTTTTATGCAGGATGTAGATCCCAAACGAAATCCATCATTCTATTTTAACACGAGGCAGTACCATGAATTTTTGCAATAAACTCTTACCAACTAACAGCCTATTTAGGCTTTTAGCTGGTATTGTTATACTAACCATAATCCAGCCAGCAATGGCAGAACTAGAATTTCCACATCCTAAGACAAGCTCTATAGTTTTTGATTCTCCCGAAACTCAACAGATTGCAACCCAACCAGCCGAACCTGTTTTCGTACATCCACCCCGCAATTCTAGACAAAAACCAATTGCAGCAACACCAACTATGCCGCAGAATATGGGCTATGGTTACCCATATTATCCACCACCAGCCCATTATAATTATGGCCGCAATAGTAGCGGCACTTTTAATGCCTCACCATATCCTAGCAATCAAGATATGAATACCTATAACGTCCAACGTAGTCATAACTTTAGTCAAGATCGATATAGAAGACATAGGAACAGAGATAGAGATTTTCCAGCTGATTGGTACTATTATGGTAACGGTTTTGGAGTGACTTATCCAGCTACCCAATATTCACCCTATTATTATCCAAATTATTACCCTATGCCCTATTATCCTCCAGCTAGAGCCAGAAATGGTAGCGGCATCAATCAATCACCTTATCCTAGTAATCGGGACATGAATACTTATCATCTAAATCGGGCACACCGTTTTAGCTCTGATGCTTACAAGGCCAGAAGATGATATATCAAAGAAATCTCATATTAATTGGTTGGCTGCTCCTATCCACATTTGTTTGGGCAGAATATGCAAGCTATGTTTTACCTGCACCAATACCAGGTGAATATGAAACAATTCTGTATAATAAAACCAATAAGGTAACAGTATTTGCTTACCAAGGCCGCAAAGATATTACGGTAATTGATTTTCCTAGTTTAGCTGAACAAGGGAGCATGTTCAATCGTGCTGTTGTGCTAATAGAATCTAGTGGTTCTAAAAAAAAGAAGATATTAACTGATACTGAATTAGCAGACCATATACAAAAAACTGGAAGAACAGCAGAGACCTTTGCCTATGGTAATAATCTTACAATCAAAGAATTAGTAATGTTTTTTAACTATGCAGATAATAGCGATATTCAATTAAATAATAATGAATTAGCTCTACGACGCTATCTGATAGATCGCCACTTAATGCGTTTTAATCAACAAAGCTTTTATGAATCCATTGTTCCTAGTGCCATCATCTTATCTATTTCCCAAATAACGCCTGAAGATGTATACCCTGGAGTCGATTTTGCAGCTCGCAGTACAGTCTTAAGTCATGAAATGAGTCATGGTGAATATTCTACCAATAAGAAATATCGGGAATTTTGCCACAAATTTTGGAAAGATATCATGACCGAACCCCAACGTGCGGCGTTTCGTAAGTTTTTAAGTAAAAATGATTATAATCCCAAGAATGAGAATTTAATGGTTAATGAGACCCAGGCATATCTCATGTATACCCCAGATGAGAGAGCCTTTAGTCCTGAAAAAGTTGGTCTAAGTGCACAAGAGATTGCAACCTTGCGTCAAAAATTTATAGCAGGTTTTCCAAACGCAAGACCACCTACTTTCTGATATATTTGTAGGGTGCACACTGTATACCCTATACCTAAGAAATTGAGTATCCTTCATTTGCTTCCATAAAGTACTTTACACCTGATCGTTTCCACTCTCCCCGTGGGAACGATAAAAACTGGAAAATGAAGAATGCCCAAATTACTAAACATTTGTTAATAGATATAATCTATATAAAGAGATGTCAATAATATAGAACAATTTATTAAATGAGATATATTTAAATGAATAAAAGACCTTTAATATTGTTGAGTATGCTTGTGATAATTGCCATGAGCCTAATAGGCTGTCGCAATATGTCTCGTAAAGAACGCAACACTGTGGTAGGTGCAGTAGCTGGAGGAATTGCTGGGAATGCACTAACACGAGATCGTGAATCTTCCAGAAGGCATCGTCATAGTGACAGTGATTATTCCAATCGTGCAAGACGAAATCAGGATCGAGCTGAAAGAAGTTCTAGACGAAATCGAGATGAAGATCGTTTTGAAAGAAGAACCAGAAGGAATCGTCGTCGGTACGATCATGATGATTATTGAACACTACTGATAAAAACTCGGACATCCCAAAAATTAGGAGTTTCATAACTTCTCAATAACGCATCTTAATAACTGCAAGGTATACACAAAGTTTGCCTTATGTTATTAAAATGTTACCTTATCTGCTGTAGTCGAAACCCAATACCAAATAATACCACTATATAAATCACCATACTGCCTAAAATATATACAGTTAAGGTTTTAATGCTTTGAATAGTATTAAATTCCAGCCAGTTAACAGAAATAGCCCCTCCAAATATTATAAATAAACCCATACAAGCACTTGCACAACCCACTCGTAACACCAACTGCATCCAAGATGAATTCAACTTATACAGTCGATCTCTTATTAAACCCCGGCACAACAGCATACCATATATATTAGCCGCCACCGTACTAGCCCAAGCCAATCCTAAATGCGCTAATGGTATTATTAAAACTATACCTAGCAAGATATGGCACATTCCAGTAATTAGTGCTATGCGGGTAGAGGTTTTGGTATCTTGAATTGCATAATAAGCTGGTGCTAAGATTTTGATACTTAAGTAGGCAGGTAGACCAAGGGCATAGATTTTGAGGCTTGCCGCTGCCATATTTATGTCGGTGATGGTAAATTTATCTGAATAAAACAGCGTACTAATGATAGGCGTTGCTAGCATCCATAATCCTATAGTGGCTGGTATTCCTAATATGAATGCTCCTTGCAAGGCATGGTCAATAGTTTTGCTAAATAGCGCACTATTTGGAATAGCTTGGGATATGTTGCTATTATACAGAGTCGCGAGTTGTGGCAATAATACTGTTGCGATTGTTGTCCCTAAAAGTCCTTGTGGGAACTCTGTAAGACGCTTGGCATAATACAACCAGGATACACTACCTATAGGTAGGAAAGATAATAATACAGCATCGAAGATGAGACCAAAATGAGTGACAGCAGTACTGATTAGTGCTGGCACCAAGAGTTTTATAGTTTGCTGAATCTTAGGATCTTTAAAGGATATTCTTGGTTTAGGTAACAATTTTAAATTTGTCAGAGCAAAGATTTGTAATGCTAATTGCATCCCACTGCCAATTAATACTCCCCAAGCTAATGCTATAATTGGCTGATGTAAATATGGAGTTAGCCACCATGCGGCACTAATGATTCCTATATTTAATAAGATGGGTGTAAACGCTGGTATTTGAAAACGTTGGTGGCTGTGGAGAATGGCCCCTATACATGCCGTTAAGATCATACAAGCAATTGCTGGCATGAGTATCTGTAGCATTGTAGTGGTCAGTGCAAATCTTGCAGGTTCTGTTACAAAGCCTGGTGCTAGTATGGTAACTATGTAAGATGCAAAGAGGATTCCAAGTACGGTTGTAGGTATTAATATGGCAATTAGAGTGCCTACTAATTTATTGATGAATGATTTTAAAACAGTGTAGTTGTTATGATTTTGATTTGCCGTTATTACTGGAACTATAGCCAGTGAGAATACGCCCTCGCCAGCTAGCCTACGGGTTAAATTTGGCAGAGTAAATGCTACCCAAAAGGCATCGGTGCCGATATTAGCTCCAAACATTCTAGCAATGATTAGATCTCGCAAGAAGCCTAGAATACGTGATAATAGTGTATAGCTACCAATGGTAAGTTTGGTATAGGGTGTAGCTGATGTGGTCAATGGGTATTTTCCAATTGGTTAATTCTACTTTGTCACGTTGACAACCGTAGATTGGGTTGACAAACGGACGACAATTCAACCTACGATGCTACAACACTAACAAATGTTTGGGTTGAGCTTTTGGCACTATAGCGCAAGACACTCCACCATCTAAGGTAATAAAACGTCCTTTATGATGAACTGCTAATGCTAAAAGGTAGCTATCAGTTACCTGACGCGAACCTATCAACTTATCCCAATGCAAATTACCTGGCAGTACCATATTGAAATCATCTGGCCAAAATTCATGAAAGTCAGTATCCATAGCCTCAGCTAAACGAGCTGCTATTAGACTGGCTGGTTGATTATTGGGATAAGTTGGCTGGGACATAATGCGAATACAACCATTTTGAGTAATGGGACAAGATGCCCATCCATAATGTAGATGTTCAGTAAGCCAAGTAGTGGTACGTATATGATGCAAATGCTGCATATCCAACAAAGCAATAAGAACATTAACATCTAGCAGTGCTCTCATATCCCGTCTTCCTCACGTAATGCATTTACTTGCTGATTATTTACTAACTGTTTTCCATTAGTAAAAGGCCGAAATCCAGCCGCATTTTTTACATCTTCTGAGCATTTTGAACCTTGTAACAACATTTCTCGAAGCAAGCGTGAAATCAATTGCCCAATAGAAATCTTCTCTCGTTGCGCTAACTCTTTAGTTATTTTGATGATGTCATCATCTAAATTTAAGCTGGTACGCATGGATACTCCATTTTTAGTAAATTAATGCTATGATGTTAAGCATTGTAGGTTGGTTGACGGCTTCATCCACAACCCAACATCTTATTAAGAAAAGATGATATTATAGCCATTTATAATTCAAACAGTAAAATACTAAATAGCAATGGACAAAGTTTACGACCCACACACTTTAGAACAACATTGGTACCAAATTTGGGAAACTAAAGGCTACTTTGCACCTCAAAATACCCCATATACCAATTACTGCATCATGATCCCACCGCCCAATGTAACAGGCCGTTTACACATGGGACATGGTTTTAACAATACCATCATGGACTGTCTCATTCGCTACCATCGAATGCGAGGAGATACTACATTATGGCAACCTGGCACTGACCATGCTGGTATAGCTACTCAAATGGTAGTTGAACGCCAATTGGAAGCTCAAGGCACATCTAAATACGATTTAGGACGTGAAAAATTTATTAAGCGAGTGTGGGATTGGAAGGCTAAATCCGGTGGCACCATTACTCAGCAATTACGTCGCCTTGGTTCCTCTTTAGATTGGGAACATGAACGCTTCACTATGGATGCAGGACTCTCTAAAGCAGTCCAAGAAGTATTTATACGACTATATGAAGACGGTCTAATCTATCGTGGTAAACGTCTAGTAAACTGGGATCCAGTCCTACATACTGCCGTATCCGACTTAGAAGTGCTTAATGAAGAAGAAGCGGGCCATCTATGGCATATTCGCTATCCACTTGCCAATGGTACTGGTTATCTAGTAGTTGCTACTACACGTCCGGAAACTTTGCTTGGAGACTGCGCTGTAGCAGTACATCCTGGGGATGAACGCTATAAACATTTACTAGGCGAATGGATTAATTTGCCATTATCGACCCGAAGAATTCCTATTATAGCTGATGAATATGTAGACCCAGAATTTGGTACTGGTTGCGTTAAGATCACTCCAGCACATGATTTTAATGACTACGAAGTATGGTTACGGCATCGCAACGAGGCCGCTATTATTGAACAACCGCATGGTGGGTTAATCAATATTTTAAATCCAAACGCGACATTGCGAGATAATACGGCTGATGAGGGAACTATTGTGCCTACAGCCTATATAGGGATGGATCGTTATGTAGCCAGAAGTCAAATACTTGCTGATCTTAAGGCTCAAGGCATATTAGACAAAGAACAAGCACATCGCCTAGTTATTCCTAGAGGTGATAGATCTGGAGCGGTAATTGAACCCTTGTTGACCAATCAATGGTATGTACGAATGCAACCATTAGCCCAACCTGCCATTAATGCCGTTATGGAAGGCCAAGTACGTTTTGTACCAGATCATTGGAAAAATACCTATTTTAATTGGATGCATAACATACAAGATTGGTGCATTAGCCGCCAGATTTGGTGGGGCCATCGTATCCCAGCCTGGTATGATGATTCTGGCAATATCTATGTTGGCCGTTCAGAATCAGCAATACGCAATCAGCATAAACTCGCAGCAGCTTATCCATTACATCAAGATCCAGATGTTTTAGATACCTGGTTTAGTTCTGCTCTGTGGCCGTTTTCAACTTTAGGATGGCCTGAAAATACCGAGCGTCTTGAGACCTTTTATCCTACCAATGTTTTAGTTACTGGATTTGATATTATCTTTTTTTGGGTGGCTAGAATGCTGATGATGGGCTTAAAATTTATGCAGGCTGTGCCCTTTAAAGAGATCTATATTCATGGTCTAGTGCGTGATGCTCAAGGCCACAAGATGTCCAAAAGCAAAGGTAATATTTTAGATCCAATAGATCTAATCGATGGAATTGATTTAGAGGCACTAGTTACAAAACGCACTAGTGGTATGATGCAGCCACATCTAGCAACGGCTATTACTAAGCAAACCCGTAAAGAGTTCCCAAACGGTATTCCAGCCTTTGGTACTGATGCCTTACGTTATACCTTTGCCAGTCTAGGTAGCACCGGGCGGGATATTAATTTTGATCTAGGCCGTATTGCTGGTGCTAGAAATTTTTGCAATAAGATCTGGAATGCTGCTCGTTATGTGCTGTTAAATACCGAAAATCAAGATTTAGATCCAAAGGCTGAGAGTATTTATTCTAGTGCGGATCTCTGGATTATTTCGCAATTGCAACAGACGATTCTAGCAGTTACCAAGGCTTTGGATACATATCGTTTTGATCTTGCCGCTCAGGCCATCTATGCCTTTACTTGGAATGAGTATTGTGATTGGTATTTAGAACTATCGAAGCCAATTTTAAATAATCCTAAATCTAAAGAAGCTGAGAAACGTGGGACGCGCCGTACTTTAGTTGAGATATTAGAAACCCTATTACGCTTAATGCACCCTATTATGCCATTTATTACGGAAGAGATTTGGCAACGCATCGCTCCGTTAATAGATAAGCAAGGCCCAACTATTATGTTGCAACCCTATCCAATAGCCAATACGGATTTAGAAGCCCCCCAAGCTATAGCAGAAATGGAGTGGGTGATGCAATGTATTTTAGGGATTCGTAAGATCAAAGGGGAGATGAATATTCCCTTAACTAAGCCAGTACCGATCCTAATAGCTAATGCTAATGCTCAAGAGGCTATTTGGGCACAAGCGGCGCGGCCTTATCTAGATTTTCTAGCACATACGGCATCTGTTACTTTAATATCATCAGACCATAAGTTACCAGAGGCTGCTGTGGCCTTAGTAGATCAGATGCAGTTACTGATTCCTTTGGAAGGACTTATTGATAAAGCCGCAGAACTTACACGTTTAGAACGCGAACTTATGAAGCTCAATAAAGAGTTAGAGCGTAGCCAGCATAAACTTAAAAACACTAATTTCCTAGATCGTGCTCCAGCAGCTATAGTCCAAAAAGAGCAGGAACGTGTAGCGGATAATCGTTCTGCTATTGTTAAATTGGAAGCTCAGGTTACAAGGATTAAAGCTCTTTGATCTATTGATCAGTTTGCCAACTATCAACGGGTGTGCTATAGTTTTACTTAATGATAGAAAAATGTGCCCACCCTACCTGGCTTATATCTTTTTGTCTAAAGTCCAATAATGGGGACTGGTTCAGTCTAATTCATCGGATAAAATTATGTTATTTAAATAAAAATTATTTTATGCTGTTTTTTGGATCATCAGCACCTCCTTCCAAGAAAACCCTCTTTCCAAAATGCCAATATCAACCGCTGGGTACCTTCTTTGTTGTATACTGTACGTTAATAAAATTATGAACAATCCATTTTCCATCCAACACACGCTGTAACGCACTTTTTTTCTTAGCATACGTATTACTTTTACGGCGATACGCAGAACATGTACGTCAAATATATGATAGTTAGTTTATGTTTGATTTTACGAGGGTTTCGCAGGTCTTTTATTTCGCTAAAACGTCTTAGCAAAACGGGTAATGTGTTACGTAAAAGTCCCAATTGTGCTGATACTGCTTCTTCTCGCGCTTCTTGTTCTTCTGACATAAGCTATTTGTATAAGGACTTGAATTTTTGGGTGTTTCTGCGATTAATCCTTGTTGTTTACGTAAACGTAGATCTTTATGGGCTGCTGCCAGCTTGATTTTGTGTTCAATACGAGCTTCGCGATCAGGACGTTGTCTTTGCTGTATTTTTTGATTCATATATTTACAGTTGTCATTAATTCTACTTTGTCACATTAAAACTTAACTTATTAATTTCCAAAGAATTGATG
>LFCU01000007.1 GCA_001044195.1 Candidatus Achromatium palustre | reverse complement strand
TATCTGTTAATATTCTAACATCATGTATTGCAAGGGTTTTATAGGAGATACCATACAAAATGCCTTGCAGAATGAAACGACCAAAAAATATATTTGGATTACTCGACTATCCAGTTTTTTGGCTTAACAAAAATTACGTATGGATTCCTGCTTTCGCAGGAATGACGGGGGGGTCATTCAACGGATAGCAGATTTTTTATCAAGTCGTCATTCCTGCGAAAGCAGGAATCCAGTATTATAAATTTCAATTGTATTATATAAACATTTTCTAAATTTTGAACATCGAGTTATATAGTATTATTTTGATGCAGCATTTGTTGAAATTTCCAAGTACTAGCACACATAGCATCTAAAGTATAACTGGCTTGCCAATTTAACAAATCATAAGCTAAAGCGGGGTTTGCATAACAAATAGCTATATCACCAGAACGCCGTGGAGCAATACTATAAGGTATTTCATGACCACAAGCATGTTCATAAGCCTTGACCATCTCTAGGACACTATAACCCTGCCCTGTCCCAAGATTGATAGCTATATATCCAGATTGCATCTTAAGATAATCTAAGGCAGCAGCATGTCCAGATGCCAAATCCATAATATGAATATAATCTCTAATACCAGTTCCATCTGGAGTGGGATAATCATTACCAAACACGTTTAACTGCGATCTTTGCCTGGAGGCAACTTGCGCAATATATGGCATTAAATTATTGGGTATACCTTGGGGGTTTTCTCCAATTAAACCGCTTGGATGTGCTCCAACTGGATTAAAATACCGTAGACTGATTATTCGCCATTCAGGGTCAGATTGAGCAACATCGCTTAATATTTCTTCAATATGTAGTTTACTACGTCCATAAGGATTCGTTGCATGGGTAGGATGCTTTTCATCTAATGGCAAATAGTGAGGTTCTCCATAGACAGTTGCGCTGCTACTAAATACTAAAGTTTTTATGGACGTTGCCTGCATGGCTTGCAATAGACTTATGGTGCCTTGAATGTTATTAGAATAATATGTGATAGGTTGTTCTGTTGATTCTCCAACCGCTTTAAGACCGGCAAAATGGATGACAGCTTTAATATCATGGGATTTTAATACATCCTGTAGTGTTTGCGTATCGCGTACATCGCTATGTACAAAAGGAATCTGGTAGCCTGTAATCGTTTTTAATTTTGCGAGTACATTAGAATTACTATTAGATAAATTATCTAATAGTATTACCTGATGACCTAACTCTAATAAAATTGCTGCTGTATGGCTGCCAATATAGCCGGTACCGCCAGTTAATAGGATGTTCATGAAATATCGGTTGTGGCCTAAAGATTATGGATTTTTAATTCTAAAATTATTAAATTATATCGTCAACTGAGCCTATAACTGACTATCCAGTTTTTTTTAACAAATTCTGATTCTACCTGATGTTATTCTTTAGCAAACTCTGTGTATTCCCTCATTTTAAGAGAACGAAAGCCTAACACAATGCGCTCTTTAGGAATACCGTAATTAAGCAATTTATTGGCAATTCCATCTTCTGTTCCATCTTTTTGAATCCAAAATTTATCATTAATAATATCAATATGGACAAGACAACCATGTACCCTACGGCCATTTTCACGTCCTAAAATTACTACCAAATATCTTTGTGATTCTTTATCAAATATTGTTTCTATTTGAATATCTCCATAGGCAAAAGGAATGCTTGTATATTTAATCAGTATTTCTTGAATAATTTTTTGATAATGGTCTTTTGTATCCATTTTTATATTCACTGTACAATCTTTTCTATATCAACATCGAATACAAGCATGGAGATTTTGTAATCATCAAGCTCCGTAGGGTGGGCAAACAGCCGTATCGTTTGCCCACGTAGACCACAAAACAAGAACAAATTTATGATTCCGCGTGGGCACGATGAGGCCGTGCCCACCCTACATGGCTTTTATGTCTATTAGTCTGTAGGGTGGGCAAACAGCCGTATCGTTTGCCCACGCAGACCAAACAACAAAGACAAATGATTTGTAATTCCGCGTGGGCACGATGAGACCGTGCTCACCCTACATGGCTTACCCCAACCTACGGGCTTTGGGATTGGGTTTAGCAATTTTAACCTCATGGCGAAAACGATCAGCGTCTTTTCCTGACAATCGGACGCATCCAAAAGCAGATGATTCAATACTCATAGTTAGTCCTCATCAAGTCAAAAAAATCCAGAAAGGGTATGCAATTCATACCCTTCTTGGATTACAAAATTGTTATTATAGGCGTAATGCCCGCAGGTTTTGCGCCCTACCTCACTGTCAACAATTTTCTTGAACCACATTCTTATAGCAATACCATTCACCTGTTCGATGTATACTTTCCTTTAGCTGCTCTAAGACATTCCCATCAACGTCAATAGATGCATAATCTATATTCTGTATGGGACATGAGCCTGTACATAGATGTCTCTGGAGATATTCGCACTTCTGGCAACTATCAGGCTTTAAGGATAGATCTCTAAAGATGGTCCAGGCATCCTCATTTCGCCAAATATCCAGAAAATACGGTATGTTATCAGGTGTAAATGTTCCAGCCAAAAATGGTTTTCGAATAACAGGATTCTCTAACAAATCACTTGCAGGGGAGTATGAGCAACCATAAACTAGAAACTCATTTTTTTCAGCATCATAATCTAGATTTGCACCCTCCCTTCCGGCGGCACAAGAGGACCGTTTGGTGAACACAGGATCGCTATAAATTTCTGCCTTATAATCTGTTTCGATCGTAGTAGTAAATTGTATTCCCAACTTTTCTTTAGCCACTACCAACTCGTCAAGAACTTGCTTAAACTCCCTAGCCGTAACCATTTCATCTTTGATTTTCTGATCACGCACTTGAGGACGCAAAGGTATTATGGTAATGCTTTCAGCACTTACTGATTTGCATATTTGACCAAGCTCAAAAACTTGAGATTGATTTTCTTTAGTAAGAACAGTTGTTAGCCGCAACCTTGTGGCTGGATTCTTATTCTTGAGATACTTTAAATTGGTTATGATCTTATCAAAGGTGTTGGGACGATACCGATTATGAGTTTCTCGGTTACCATCCACTGAACAGATTACCCACAGATTCGGTTCCTCACACAACGCGTCAAGCGTCCTTTGGTTAAACACACCATTGGTTGCCACCGATACATATACACCCTCATCTTGAAACTTATGCAAAATATCAAAAAAATCAGGATGTGTTGTTGGTTCCCCTCCCGTCAGCCTGACTTCCATTAACCCATTCCGCCCCATAAACTCTGCAAGCTCCATAATTGCAGACGTTGGAACATGCTGCCCTTTCTTTTCCGCTTTTATGAAACAGGCAGGGCATTCAAGATTGCAATTTCTGGTTATTTGAAAATATACCCTTCTGGGGAATCTGGTACGTGTCTTTGGTGTCTCGCCCAGAAAAACGATTGCCTCTTTTCCTTCGATTCGCTGAACAGGCTTGTCCTCCATTTGAGGATCATTCGAAAGAAATTTACCAAATTCCTCTTCGCTAATAGATGATAGCCTCCCAGTTTTCGTATCAAACCTGCTGAATCGATTGAATTCGGTGCTTTCGTGATATATTTTAAGCATTAGATCCACCTATGAACTTGATTTGATGCTCACTGGTTTGCCTATCGCCGAATAACGGCTGACATGAGTTACAATCTTTGCAAGGCAACACGTCTTCAAACGAGCATCTTGAATAATCGCTGCTAAGCTCTGCCTGACGAAGCGCGGTTAATTTGTTACCCTGCCAAATTTCTGAAATCTTTTGAGATTTAACATCACCATAGATTAACGATGAATCCAGACGCTTTTTGAACAATTCATTAAAGCAGACAATTGCATGGCCATCTGCGCTAATATTAAATCTTGCCCAATGCACCAAACAAGGTTCATATTTCTTTTGGGTATTCCCTGTATCCAGCTCATCCAACAGGTCATTGTATGTATGATGACTCCGGACAAAGGCATCATCTACCAAATTTGATGCTTTCCAATACTGAACAAATTCATCATCTTTAGTTTTGTTTAATGATTGAACCCGACTGACAATCAGACGTGTTTTCAGCCCTTTTCGCTCAATGAATTGACGCATATGTTTGATATTCTCGCAAACCTTCCTAAATGCGTTTACGCCTTTTGCTTCGATATATTCGTCAGGTGTTGTACTATTAACTGAAACCTCAATGATACTTGTATTTTTACAAACCGTTTCCAGTAAAGACCTGTTATTTGTGACCGCCGAAGTGAATACCCAGGATTTTACGGACTTATTACGATGCATCATCAAAGCATCACCAAGCTCATTCCAATCAAGCGGCTCACCGACTGAATGTATTCTTATGCTGGCATGTGGATACTCGGATACTTCGTTAAGAATCTTTTCGTAAAGGCTTAGGTCTATGCCCTTATTTCCAAACCTTTCATCTCGGTTTTCGGGAGAAACCATTCCAACCGGACAATGTGTGCATTTGCACGGGCAAGTTCCCCTGTATACCTCCACGTTTACAATGGCAGGGAACGAGTATGCATTTTTGCTTGGGAAACCTAAACGTTGATAATTCTCAATCTGGCTGACCATCTGATTTTTCCTTAGCATGATTAACTCTGTGTTTTGAATGACTCAATGAGGAGAGATTCAGCCTGTGAATTTTCACATTTATCACAACCGTTTTTTACGACCTCATTCATTATTTTAATTTTATCCCACAACTGTTTTATCGATTCTTCTCGTATATTGCCTATTGCTCCTTCTCTTTCAAAGTCAGTTTGTCGTCCGGTTGCATATATTGAACCGTCGCTATCCACACTCATATGGGTGCGCCTAATCCCGCATTCGGTGTATTGATAATGAAATTCCTCTATTATTTCCGGGCAGTGCTTTGCAGTAAGGTCTGATGCCTTTTCAACTTTAATCTTAATATCACTATCTTTACAAAAATCTGCCACTTGTCTGCTAATTTCTATCCCTTCTTCAATCAGAAATTCAGGTTCCGTTAACGATTTAGCTCTCCCAACCTTTACCATTGGCGCAATTTTGAGGTCGCAACCAAGTTCATCAGCCAGCTTAATCACACCAAAAACATTATCCTTGTTCTTCTTGGTTAAGGTAAAATTTATCCTAACATTATTTTTTTCCTTTAGGTATATGATAGAAGCCACAGCCTTCTTGAACGTTCCCTTTCCTCTTATCGCATCGTGTGCACCTTCCAATCCATCAATGCTGACTTTTATATTCTCAACACCCGATTCTGACAACTTTACTAGGTTTCTCCAACTACAAACTCCGTTAGTATTTAAGTAAATCGGAAACCCTTTTTCTTTCACAAGGCTAATAATGCCAAAAAAGTTAGGATGGCACAGAGGCTCGCCGCCATTGATGGCAATTTCAAATACCCCCATCTCAACGAATTGCGACAAGATGCTTTCTATTTCTTTGTATTCGAGCAATTCTACTCTGCTACTTCCAGAACTATTTGAACAGTGAACACAATGCAAATTGCATTTTTTAGTTAACACTAAGAATACTCTTGTAGGTGCGCTCAAAGTTGAAAATCCTTTATTTTCACGCATGATAATGTCTACATTTCCAGCAGCACCATCAAATTCATTATCGTCAACTAGTTTTATTTCACAGGCTTTTCTGTCAAACAATAATCCACCAAAGTTTTCTTTTCGTAAAATATACCTATTCATACTGTTACTGACTCCTTTACATGGCTTGCTCGCGTTTATTAATCCGTGATGAATGACCGTCATCACTACTTTGCGATTTCACTCTCCCTCATATGTTTAACCCCCCCTAGCTGAAGCAATACAGTAGCCATTTCCTTCCATCTCATCACATCGTTGGGCGTAAAATTAGTGTGCTGCAAAGCGTAACATGTTTTTCCTTCCCGCCCCATCTGAACGTAATCTGCGAAGTCTGAATGAGCAATAGTATAGCCAAATCTTTCAGGATATTTCCAAATAAGCGTACCGGGATAAGGAATAAGCGGATAAACAGCAAACTCGTCAATGCCAAGTTTAGATGCTTTTTGAAAGGAGGCAATAATGGATTTATCGTTATCATAGGGCAATCCCACCATAAAAGATGACCGGACCGTCAAACCGTGCGCTTTGGCGATCTTTATATTGCCCTCTTTTCCTGCTTGCCGTTTCTTTCCAATTGCTTTTAAATTATCTTCATCCAATGATTCCAAGCCTACTGTAATATGAATACAGCCAGCTTCTTTAAGCAATTTACAAGTCCTATCATCCAAATCCTCAACGCGAGCAAAAATACGAAATCCAATATCTAAATCCTTTATCTTTATCAGCAATTCTTCTAATTTTGGGTTGCCCGAAAAATGATCGTCATTAAAACGATAAAAGGTAAAGCCATCTCTTAACGTCTCTATTTCTTTAATAACATTATCAGGTGTTCGATATCTTACACCTATACTGCCGCCCCCCATAACTACGCTATTACAATGAACACAGTGATAAGCACATCCTCTAGAACTCAATAGAGATACAACAGGCTGCTCTGCTAATTGCCGAGAATATGTCGAAGTATCAACAGCCCATCTGGCAGGGAATGCGTAACTATCAATATCTTCACGACCTTTTCCGTAGATAATTGATTTAGGAGTCATGCCTTTCGCATAGCCGACGATAATATCGGAAAAAGCATCCTCACCTTCCCCAACCACTACAGTATCAGCACAAGAATCTTTAGATGTGAACTCAGGTACAGCAGACGGATGAGGTCCCCCAATTACAGTGCATGAATTAGGGTATGATAATTTGATGTGATTTATAATTCTCTTTACGTATTGGTAATTTGTACTGAGACAACTGATGCCATAAACGTTAGCAAAAGGGATACTCTCTATTTTATTTGATATTGCTATCTCATCTTGGTTACCAGTCATATCAAGAAGTGAAACATTATTTAACTTGTTTTCACGCAAGGTAGAAATAATGTAAAGCAACCCTAAAGGAGGTTCAACCCGATCATCTTCAACACTACTTGAAGGAGGATTTATTAAAAGTATTATTGGATTTCTCTTTAACATCACATATCTTCTCTTTTTGACTGGTTTGCACACGAATGCAAAACACGGTAGGTACGATTAGCGAAGCGTAATCGCACACGATATTCATCAAATTAATGTTTAAATGGTGGTAAAGATAATTGTGCGATTACGCTTCGCTAATCGCACCTACAACTCTGAATCGTACCTACGCGCTATATTAACAACCACGTATCCTGGCATTGCCCCTGAATCTATTAGTAAACTGCGGAGTGCGACAGGCATCTAAGATTACAATATTCACCTTACTCCGCGCCCGACGCAATTCAGCCAAGGGATAGCTTAGATTAATCGCTTGGTCAGTGACATCATCAATACTATTGGTAGTTATGTCTATGGGCAATAAGAAATTCTGATTATGATTCTGCACCGCATGGCCTGCGTAAAAAAATAACGCCGCATCCGCATTAGCAGCATTTCTACCAAAATCAGCAATGGCGGTGCGCATGGGCTTGCGCTTGAGATTGAGCTTTATGGTAACAGGATTAAAGCCTAGCTCTTTTAATCTATTGCCCACAGCAATGGCATCATTGGGCGGATTGGCTAAAAAAGATTCATTTTCATAGGCTCCATTGCCTATCACTAGAGCCACACGCCGTCCACTAGAACGAGAACTGATACCTGAAGTACCACGGATATCAGGATTGATAAAATTACTATTCGCACCTGGATTGCGGTTATGCACCACTGGCGTTTGAGTAGCACTACAACCGCCTAGGAGGGCTAGTAATGCACTTATACTCATATATAAAAATACTTTATAGAGTTTCATTGATAGATCCTTAAAGTTTAAATTCTTAAGTTTAGCTCCTTAAGTTTAGTATGGAAGGTTCTTAAACTATGCTATACTTGATTGTCAAGCCTGTCAAGATTTTTGTAGGGTCGCAATGCGCACCCTACTTGGCTGATAGATGGTAAGATTGAGAGATGAAAAGATTTATGAACCCTCAAATTGAATTAAAACTATTAAAAGAAATAGAAGAATTAAGGAAAGACGTAAATCTCCTCAAAGGTATAGATACAAATCAACCCCCTACTTATCAATATATTAAAATCAAAGACACTACTCTAAAAGCCTTATTTAACATTGCAAAAAAGCTAGATAATAGTATTTTTGAGGAATGGTTTAATTCCCCAATCGTAATAGATAATGCAGTAGAAAGTTTTTTAGCTGCACTAATTACTAAAAATCAATTCTTAGTGGAAAGCTATAATGAAGAAGATCTAAAAGTCTATTACATAATACCATTGCTAAATAAAATTGATTTTATGTTGAAAGATGAAGGCATACGTGGCTTTTATGAACTACCGATGAGCTATGTAACTGACGAGTTTATTCTAAATGGCACTTGTGATTTTGTGGTTAGTGAAGGCTTAATTGACAGCAAAAAGCCGTATTTTTTTATTCAAGAATTTAAAAAACATGAAGAATATAACAATCCAAGGCCGCAATTGTTAGCGGAACTAATTACAGCGGTGGAATTAAATAGTTGGAAGTTTATTAAAGGAGCTTATATTACAGGTTGCAATTGGCATTTTGTGATCTTAGAAAGATTAGCATTACATCAATACCAATATTCTATTTCACAACAATTTGATGCAACTAAACTAGAGGATTTAAAATCTATCTATAAACACTTGCTATTTGTCAAAAATGAAATAATTAGAGCCGTAGGTGCTATTAGGCTGCGCTGATCGCACCTGCCGTGCTAAAGCTAATCGCACCTACAGAGAAAAACGATGGGGGTATACAGTGCTAACAATTACAGGAATTTATCAAAACGGCCAAATTTCACTTCACGAAACCGTAGATTATGTCAAACCTACCAAAGTGATAGTCACTTTTTTAGAGGAAGCCTCTAGCACGAATACCAATCAAGACAAATTGATTGTGAATCTGTATGCCAAGGGCAATATTACTTTTAAACAAGCACAAGCATTACTTAACCATGACAACTGGCAACAGACCGCAAAGATGTTAGAATTATATGGCTGTCAATTGCATTATGATACCGACGATTTCGAGGCAGACCTAAACAATTTATATTTATTTGATCAAAATACATAATCTATGGAAAAGACGATTATTTCCAACACATCACCATTACGTTATCTTACATGTATTGACGAACAAGACTTATTACCTCAATTATTTACAAAAATCCTTATTCCCAAGGCTGTTTATCTTGAACTAATCCATCCTAATGCCCCTCTCATTGTGCAGCAATATTTTCACAACTTACCTACCTGGATTGAAGTCTGTGAAATAACATCACTTAAAGATAATAATGCCATATATGGGCTAGATGCAGGAGAAACTGAAGCTATTCTTTTAATGCTACAAAAGCAAGCCGATTTATTGTTGATAGACGACAAAAAGGGGCGTTTAACCGCCGAAGAGCATAATTTAACTATCATGGGCACATTAGGTATACTTGAATTAGCAAGTCGTCAACATAAGATATGTTTACCCCAGACAATTAACAAATTGTTGCAAACAAATATCAAAATCTCTCCTGTTTTGATTGAATATATCTTAAAAAGACAATGATTAACTCGCCAAATGTTATATTATTAAATGGTGCGCACCTGGCTAGAACGTGATAAAATGTAGGTGCGATTAGCTTTAGCGTAATCGCACAATTATACAAAAATAGCATGTAGGTTGGGGTGAGGTACGAATCCCAACACAAATATTAAACCTCGACTATCCAGTTTTTTTGACTTGATAAATTTGTAGGGCGGGAGAGCGCAGCGATCCCGCCTTCTATATAAATTTACTGCTTTGAAATAATGCCTAAATTGGGTAGAAATAGCAATGTGAAAAATAGTGATATTTTCAAAAAAGGCGGGATCGCTGCGCTCTCCCGCCCTACATATCTCATACGAAGCTAAAAGTCAATATCAGAAAACTGAATAGTCGAGTTAAAGTAATATATTTAAATGAGTTACATTCTGGTGCCGAGGCAGAGCCTCTGCAACCAAAGTGGGATGTCAACCCAATCAGGATGCACGGCCATTTTGTAACTCACGCTGCCTTAAACTCACATAAGCAGGAATAATCGCGAGAATCAAAATTCCTAACAACAACCATAAGGGCCAAGTAATGGGTTGATTCCAAGCATAACGTTGATATGCCCGTAATTGCGGATCAATACGACGATATTTAAGCGTATTATTAATGACCTGATGCGATTTTGTATTATAAACCCAAGCATGACGTAACGTAAAACTCTTAGGATGAAACCCACCGGCCCAAGGTACTTCACGCCTTACGATCTCTAGCATCCGATCAATAATCACCTGACGTTTTGGACTATTATCCATGGTCTTCATTCGTTCGAATAATTTATTGAACTCTGGATTATTATAATTAGAAGTATTCTCACCGCCATGCAACTTTTTACTATTAGGTCCATAGAGCATAAATAGAAAGTTTTCAGGGTCTGGATAGTCCGCATTCCAACCCCACATATATAATTGGGTATTTCCTGTGCGCATCTTCTCTTGAAAGCGGCTATAGTCAGTCGCTCGAATTACCAATTGAATGCCAAGACGCTTAAACTGCTTATGCATCCAACTTAATCTGGCTTTGCCATCTGGTCCTGTAGCCGCAGTATCGTAGTATAAGGCTAAGACTTTGCCATTATCTTGATTGCGTCCGTGTGGATAGCCTGCTTGGGCTAACAAGGCTTTGGCAACAGCCAAAGGTTTACGCTTAGGACGATTTTCTTTCCAATCGTAAGTATATTGGTTATAGCTAGATTCCTTATATCCAAAAATTCCTGGCGGGATAGGACCTTGAGCAGCAACTCCACGTCCATTGGCAAAGATAGTAATAAATTCTTCAAAATCAACCGCAATAGCGATAGCTTGACGGAGTAATTGGGCGCGTTTAGAAGTGCCACCTACTACTGGATCTTGCATGTTGAAACCTAAATAATATATAGAGGGGCTGATTGCGGTATCTAATTTAATCTTGCGCTGCTGCATGATTTTGGTAAGCCCTGCTTCGCCTTGGTCATTAAAACGTATTGCTTGATCAAAGCTATCTGAAGATATGCCAGATAGATCATAAAAGCCTTGTAAAAATTTGTTCCAATAGGGAATATCTTCTCGCTCTAAACTATAAATTGCCCGATTAACCAGAGGCAAACGCCTCCCAGCATCAGCTAATAGGCCCATATTAGCATCTTGAGGTGCTCCAGTATTTGGGTACGTTGTAACATGATAGTTAGGATTGCGACTTAATACCATGCGTAAATTAGGATTGTTTTCAGTCAACATAAAAGGACCAGAGCCAATTGGATACCAATCCAGACTAATATTACGGCGTTCCATACCAGGCTGGGAATAGAAGCGTTCGGCTTCCCAAGGCATGGGAGCAAAGAATGGCATAGCTAACCAGTATAAAAATTGGGGATATCGGCCTTTAAGACGAATCCTCAAGCGATAACGACCTAAAACCTTAACTCCTGTTATGGGAAAGTTGCGTAAGTCTAAATAGGCAACTACTCCATTATGATATCCAGTTTTAGTTTGCGATTCGGCCTGATTAATAGCTTCTGTAGCAGCTTTAAATCCCAAAATATATTCTTTTAATATCCCAGCAATAGGACAATGGAGTTTAGATCGAGCCATGCGGCTGATTTGATATGCATAGTCGGCTGCTATCACCTCTCGAGAGCCGACTTTTGGAAAATCAGCCAAGGTTCTAACTGCGGCAATTTGCTTATGAGTTAGATTGTGATAGAGATATTGGCCATTAGTATCTTTAGCTAACGCTGGATGTGGTTGGTAACGCATACCAGGGCGTAACTCTAATAGATAATCACTATACACAGTATCCGTTATTGGCGCGGCCTTTGGCAAAATATTTTCTGTAGCATCTAAAAATATTGGCTTTGGGATATTTACTAAAGTTAGTGGAAGAAGTTGAGGCGGGCGTTTTAGAAAATGATATTGTAAGGGTGGTTCATAGATTTGTGCTATGAAGGCATATTCATTGGCACTATAAGAGCGTACAGGGTCTAGATGTTTAGGGCGTTCTGAAAAGGCACTATAGATTATATTAGCATTCGCTGCTTTATGTGGATAGGGGTCATTCCAAACTGCTGTACTTAAGTTTGGTATTAATAATAAAATTATTAATATTCTGATTATGTTTAGTATGTGCATTGTAGTAAGTAATATTAAAAAGCTTTGTGATGGACAGTGTTTAAAAAAAATCACTAAAAATATTAGTATTTATTGGACATATTTATCAAAGCAAACGCATTAAAAACTTAAAATTAAATGGGCAAACCTTAGGTGAATATTTTGTAAATTGGTGATATAATCAAGCGACTTAACTATATAACATTAACAAAAAAGCACATGTAACTTTAGATAAAAGGTCTTAATAATGCTTATGAAATGGCTTATTTTTTGGATAAGTTTATTAATGGTAACTGAATGCCAATCTATTAATAATAATGAATTAACGACACCAACTAAATCAGCACCCACTAAAACCGTTCTGGTCAGACGCTTATTGCCACAAATAACGAAAGAACCTCTATTGGCAATATTCCTCAAACAAGGCAAACTGATACTCATAAAATTAGCAAGAGATGGCGTTGCTACCATTAATAATCAAGACATAAAAATTCCTAAAGGCAAAGTACTGTTTAGATTAACCCCTGAAGGCATCACATCTGATGTTACTGGTTCCCAAATATTGGGTAATAGAGTACATGTAAAAGTGCCTTATGTACCTAATATAGCAACATTTGAAACCAAAGTCTTTCCGCCCTTTGGCCCTCCTAAAAAATTAGCTTTAATTGGCGAACCAGAGATCTTATATGATCCAGTCTCTAATCAAATAGTACTAGTTGAATTATTAGGCTTAGAATCCTATTTAAAAGGCGTATTACCTACAGAAATTAATCCAAAATGGCCACTAGAAGCCATCAAAGCACAAGCTGTCATAGCACGCACCTATACTATGGATAGATATTTACGACGTTTTGAGCAAATATGGCATTTACATTGGCATTTCTCAGTTGATATGGCGTATGGTGGAATGAAACGACTTAACAATCGTATGAAAGTAGCTCTTATGCAGACCAAAGGCCAATTACTAGCTACAAGAGGACTTCCAATCCCAGCATTCTTTCATGCCTGTTCTGGAGGACGCACTCAAAGTGCCATTAACTTCCGTCCTGAATTACTAGGAGCTGATAATGTTACACAAGTATTGCAGGTTATGCCATCTGTTGTTGATCCGTATGCTATTAAGGGAGCAAAAAATTTACGCATGTTGCGGACTCATGTCAATTGGCATACTAAATTATCCTTAGTAACAGTCAATGTTAGATTAAAAAAATGGATGCGTGACCATCCAGATGATTATGTACCTATTGGAACTATTACATCTGTTAGGATGGGAGAACGTTTCAGGGATTCAGGCCGTTTAAAGACTGTAATAATTCAACATCGTCTTGAAGATCAAGAGTTAGAAACGGCATTTAGTGCTGGCACATTTCGTCTAGCAGTTAATCCAGGTGTAGTACGTTCGACAGATTGGCATAGCTGTGTCTTATCTAAAAATGGCAAATCATTATCGATTAGAGGTAGAGGTTATGGTCATGGTGTTGGATTATCACAAGTAAGTGCTTATCAAATGGCCAGAGAAGGTTTTAGTGCTGGCAATATAGTGCGCCATTTTTACCCAGGTGCTAAATTAGTACAATGGTGGCGATAGCAAATTTTGTAACTTCTAAATTTAAGTTATGGTATCTGATGTTTTCTATCGTTTTCTATCGTTTTCTATCGTTCCCATGCTCTGCTTGGGAACGATAAAAAGTAGAAATAATTATTCCATATTGTATACTTGTTTACGAATTGCTCGGATCATAGAAAGAGATAATACCAATATAGTTAATGGAATAATAACTCCTAAAACCACTGAACTAAAGATTGGTAATTCAATACTTTTTGAAGATAACAAGAATAAATACACCATATAAGCAATATAATAGCTAAACAATAATGCCCCTTCCCAACGTGATACTACATTACCAGTAAAAAAGATAGGTAAACAACTAACAGTAGCCGCGATCATCACAGGAATATCAAAATGCAGAGTTTGCCCAGAAATAGGAATGCCGTTAGCAACAATACTAGTAACACCTAATACAGCCAAAATATTAAAGATACTGCTGCCTATAATATTACCTATGGCAATATCTCGTTCCCCTTTTAAACTGGCAACAATTGAAGTTGCGACCTCAGGTAACGAAGTCCCTGCCGCTACAATAGTCAAACCTATTACTAATTCACTTATCCCCATAAACTCTGCAATCGTTACGGCATTGGTAACTAATAGATTAGAACCAATAACTAATAATCCAAAGCCACCACCTAACAATGCAAGATTTAATACCCAGGTAAGTGAGGACGTAGCAGATGCTGTAGTACTATATTCTTTAGTATATTCTTTTTTTACATCCTGAGTTTCATGGCGACTTTGATCAATTAGAAAAACGGTATATAGGATAACTCCAGAGACTAATATAGTCCCCTCAATACGATTAATAACACCATCTAAACTGGCAATTAGCATTAGGATAGAGGCAAGTATCATTATTGGGACATCAAGCCTAATCACTTGTGGTGAGACGGTTAATGGCATTATTAGAGCGGATAGTCCTAAAACAAGTAGTATGTTAAAGATGTTGCTCCCTACAATATTACCAATGGCTACATCGGTTTGCCCAATTAGATTAGATACAATTCCAATGACTAATTCTGGAGCACTGGTGCCATAAGCTACAACTGTAAGTCCTATAATAAGTGGGGAAATACCTAATGCTGCGGCTAATTGTGATGCGCCTCTTATCAAGGCTTCAGCTCCAGAGATTAGTAATATTAGCCCTAAAATTAATAATGGTATTGTTATGTAAGTCAACGTTATCTATTCCTATGAATGTGAGGGAAGAAAGTAGGTTAAACTTTTTTTCAGGATACGTCTACAAGCTGTAGGGCGGGAGAGCGAAGCGATCCCGCCTTTTTTGATAAAGATCACAATTTTT
>LFCU01000006.1 GCA_001044195.1 Candidatus Achromatium palustre | reverse complement strand
TATTATAAATTTCAATTGTATTATATAAACATTTTCTAAATTTTGAACATCGAGTTTAATATGTTAAGATTTAGCACATAGGATGGGTAAAGACTAAGTGAAACCCATCAAATAACTAATTCTACTTTGTCACATTGTGATCGTTCCCACGCTCTGCTTGGAAACGATATAACCTACAATTCTAATCTGCCAAAGTAGAACTAAATAGCTTTATTTTCAAATTTGTAATTAAATATAGATATATAATGAATATAAATATTAAAAGCCAACTAATTTGGGTTATTATTCTATACCCAATTATTTATTATCCTCAAGTATTAGCAACGCCATACCAGCTAAATAGGTTGGTTACTTTATCCTACAACACTGAGACTACTTACCCAAATCAAGAATTATCGAAAAAGGCCATAGAACAAAAAATACCTGTTGCTATGAACGAAGCAGAAATTGAGTTCCTGCAAAACAAGATCACCAATTGGCCAATTGGTAAACGTATTGCCTACTGGGCTGCTAGATTCATTGGTACTAAATATGATCCTGATCCTCTAGGGCTTTATGTAAGGAGCAACCGCATCGTAACAGATGAGGCTGTAGACTGCATGTACCACACCTTCCGAGCTGTAGAACTGGCTCAAAGCAGAACTCCTCATGAAGCCATCCAAAAAGCCCTAAACTTGCGTTTTATCAGCAGAGGTGAATTGGTTAATGATAAAGTTACTAATTATGACCAACGGTTTCAATATGGCGAAGATATGGTTTATAGTGGCAAGTGGGGCCAAAATATTACTTCGCGATTAGGAAGAGTTAGGAGAATTAAGGGATCACGAGGCCGTAGTAAGGTTACGATTTTACCCAAATCTACTCTCAAAACCCGAACATTTCGCAATAAATTACAAGATGGTGATATTGTATTTTGGGTTAAAAATCCAAGAAAGCGTGTTGTAGGAGAAATTGTAGCTCACTTGTCTATTGTTCATATCAAAAAGGGTCGACCTTATATAATTCATGCTTCAGGCCTTAAAAGGAGTAAACGCAGAGCAGGTGGTGGAGTTGTAAAAGAGGTGTTATTTAGTAGGTATGTACGCAAGATGTCTTTTATTGGGGCTTTTATTACGAGGTTTTAATGCTATTGTTCATAATGTAAGTCAGTCGTGCCTGGTGTATGCTGTTTGGTACATTTATATTGGAAATAAATCCAGTTATATAATATCTGGTGTAATTAGTCCATGTAGAGTTAATAGAGCTAATAGCGGCTTTAAATAAACACAATTTATGGTGAATTTGAATGAAAAAAACATTAATAATTATTTTAATATTAGCAGCCTTTACTAGCCATTCTGTAAAAGCGGCTGATGAGGATATGTTACGACAAGCAACCCAGGCTTGCGTCTTTGGAGCTGCCGTACTTGGAGTATCCTCAGCTGTGGTTTTGTATCCTGCTATGGTAGTTGGCTCTTCTGGAGTACCAGCCATATCCTTAATTATTGGTAATACATTATTTGGCTGTGGGATCTCAGCCTTGGGAGCTGCCGCTGCTGGTGTCTATGGTCAATTATATGACCAGATGTTTCCACCCCAAGGTACAGCAGCAAAAGAGACCGCAGCACCAGAAGAGACCGCAGCACCAGTTGAATCTGATTCGCAAGTACTACCAAATACCGAAGATCGTAGTGAAATAGAAACTGTGCCACCATCTTTACAATCAGCACCTACAAAGTAGAATCACTGACAAGTAACAAAAAAAGCATTATCCAACGCATCCATACAATCAGTATTATTTGATTGACCATTTAACAAAGCTTGCTGCTCTAATACCATCAATTGTTGGGCTGCATCACAGGCAGAACTACTTTTGCATTGAGATTTATTGCCGCAAGTTTTAGTTACTAGTTTAGCGCAAGCACTGTTGGGATCTTGCGCATCTTGTCCACAAGGCGGAAAAGTTACTACATCTAAAAGTGCTTTACGACAAGCATTTTTATCTTTATTCCTTTGCTCAGCATTATTTTGATTAGCTTTAGCAGATTTAGCAGATTTATCAGTTTTAGCAGATTTATCGGCTTGCTCTTTTTTATTTTTTGCAAGATTTGTATTAGAAACATTGCCCTCTAAAGTTTGCAATTGCTGCGCTAAATCACAAGATTGACTAGTGCTACAATTACCCTGTAAACCACATACACGACGGACTAATAATTCACAAGGGTCTATAGCAACTTTAGTTTTGGGATGCGGTGGTTGTAACCAAGATTGATACATCTTTTCATTAGGCACCACTACACCATTTTTTATAATAACAATGGAGTTATTTTGAAGTTTATGCACTCCATCCCATAATGGTGCAGTATGGTCATGATGTTTTAATACTGGTCTACGAGTTTGGGAATCTACTTGTAATACATTCCCATTACTAAGTTGAGCTTGCCAAGTTTCCGCTTGTGTATATGGTATGAGGCTTATGTATAGAATTAGCCACAGGTTAATTATTAGCAAGTTAAAATTTTTCAAATGGTTAAGATTGCACTGATAGGATAAATTTGAAAACATAATATATAACATAAGAGTTTTAATAATTATTAATTATTGACATGCGAATATTATACATTATTTGAAGCCAGTCGTTCCTGCGAAAGCAGGAATCTATATCTTAACAATCATCTTATGTTTGCTAGGATGGTAGAAGGTTTCGGATAATGTCTATTATACACAGTAATTGTGAGATTTGTTCTTCAACCCAACCTATGATGTTTGGTAATCAAGAAAATTTAGTGAATCATAGTTTAAAAATATTATTATATTAGAATTTTCTAATATATGATGTCAAAAAATCGTGGCAATCGCCTCTTTAATAGCAGCACTTGCAAGCCTCGAATTATTGCCTTGACGCTCGCCCACTCGCGTCACGGCAATAATTCTCTGCTTGCTCGTTGCCTGACTTGACTTACTTTACCTGGACCTCACAGGCGCGAAAGCCCACGTAGTTGCTCCGGTCACCAGGCTCGTTCCTGCTCCGGTCAGCAGCACGTACGCGGCCTGCGAGGCTGAACCAGGAACCACCACGAAAGACGCGGGCCGAGGTGCCAGAAAGTAAACACTTCTTCTCAGAACCATTGTATGGATCTTTGTATACAGAACAAGTCCACTCCCATACGTTTCCAACGGTATCGTATATACCCCAAGGATTAGCAGCAAAAGAGCCTACAGGGGATGTATACTCATATGGATCAACACAAGAACTACGGCGACAATTAGCTCTATTGTTACCAATCTCATTGCCCCACCAGTACTTAGTAGAAGTCCCAGCACGAGCCACGTATTCCCACTCAGCTTCTGTGGGCAAGCGATACTGCTTACCAGTCTTACGACTTAACCATTTAGTATAGGCAAGCGCATCATGCCAAGTCACACAGACCACAGGATGATTATCCTCTTGAGTAAATTCGGGCTGCATAAAACCCTTACAGCCCCATTCATAGTCTACCTTACTGCCCTGATAATTAGTATCCCGTACAAAACTTCTAAACTGCCCTACAGTGATCTCATACTTGCTGATAGAAAACGCCTTAACATACACCTCATGCACCGGCTTCTCATTAGAATCACCACCACCTTGAATATCTCCCATTCTAAAACTACCAGCCCGAATAGAGACCATCTCAGGCTCAAAAGATTTACGCCTTGCCTGTACCCTACTGTTAGAATGTCGTCTCTGTTGCACTTGCTGCTGTGCTTGCTGCTGTCTAATACGCTCTAAACGAGCCTCCTCTGCTTGACGTTGCCTTCTTAATGCAGCAAGACGTTTAGCATCCTCAGAAGCCTTAAGGCGACGTTGACGTTCTAAATCAGCAAGACGTGCCTCTTCAGCCTCCCGTTGCTGTTTAAGCTTCGCTAACCGTGCCTGTTCCGTTTGCAATCTAGCCTGATGAGCAGCCTGCTCACGTTGCCGTTGTTCTGCGGCTAACTTACGTGCAGCTTCAGCTTTTTCTATTAAAGCCTGTTGCTCACGCGCCTTGGCCAGTTTGGCTTGGAGCTTTGCTTCCGCCAATTCAGCCCGCAATTTAGCATTTTGAGATGCAACAGAAGCGGTAGTATTAGATTTAGGTAAAGCTGGTGCTGCTGCTATCTGAAACACAAAATCCCCTTTATCTAATCTAGAATTGCGAATCTTGCCATATTGAGGATGCTGTGAGGAGCTACTATAATTAATTACCGTATCCTGCAAAAATACCCCTAATTCAGAACCTGTGATATAACCATCATTATTAACATCCGCCTCGCCATTTAAAGCTAAGACGAACTGCTCCCGAAACACGCTCTGATCTGGCACTTTTTCTTCAGCGGACCCTGAGGTGATGAATTGCCGTACTGGACGAGCAATCCTATAAGTTATATGTGCTGGAGTAATATCCCGTGATAGGGCAAATATAGAGCCTGAAAAGCAGGAATCGAATATAAATAAAGCATGTTTAGAATCAATGCGTTTAGCATATCCCTCAATTTGCTCCATATCCACACCAAACTTGAGAAAACCCTTAAGATCGCGTAACGGATTAGGAGCATCTACTGGAACAATATAGCCCATTTCGCCTGCTGTTTTATTCACTGTATAGCCATGACCAGCAAAATAAAACAGTAAGCGATTATTCTTAGTTAGCCCATATTCATTGATAAAATTCTCAAATGCCTTTAATAATTGCTCTCGATTAGGATCCCATACTGTAATTACTTTAAAACCATGTTGTTCTAAAGCTTGCTGGACGGCTGGGATGTCTTTTTTAACTCCAGGTAAACGAGGCCAACCAGCTCGATACTCTGAAGCACCTATGAGTAAAGCGTAGCTACCTTTATATATACTTATGGGATCAAAGTTAGAATTTGGTGTGGGATTACCAGCAGGTCTAATTCCAGACGTGCCTCGATCATAATTCGCTGTTACAATATTAGGCTGCTGTATATTGTTATTCGCACATCCTACTAATAGACTAAATAGACTAAATAGACTAAAGACACCAAATAGACTTAGGCGCAATAGCCTGTAAACTAAACGTTGCCACATGTGTCTCTCCAACATGTTGTAAGATTTATAATTGTTTAATTTCAGTCGTTCCCATATTACCGGGGAAACGCATTCAGGACGTTACTAGTATATACCTTAATAACTATATATATTCATAATTTTTGCATAATTTAAACTCGATGCTCAAAAGTTAGCAAACGCTTATATACTTAAGTACGTTGAGATTACATATTTTAATTAGATTTTTACTTGATTAGCTCAGCGTAATGTTTTATATGTTATATCCCGCAGAAGCCTTATAGCATAAGGAATTAGAATATTACAATACTAACTTTTGAACATCGAGTGTAAAGTACTTTAGGCAAGCAAATAAAGGATGCCTCTTTCATTTTTAAATGTTTAATGCTTCTTTAAGTTGCAAATCTTCCCGCAGCAATCTTGGAATATATTCTGGCAGATCAGCGTTTTCTGGCAAGGCCAAGGCGTATTCAACCCTGTTTTTATCATGGCTAAATAATAGCCAACTACTATTATGCGGTGTCACTTCTACTTGGGATGTCACCACTATAGTAATATCAAGAAGTAAATCAAGTTTATATACACCTTTTTGGAGCTTGGACCATTTGGCTCCGGCTTGCTGGGCTAAAGTTTCTGGATATCTGGTACATACAGCAACTAAATGATAAGTATCCTGGCTGTGATCCTTATCGGTTAGCTTCTCAATGCCCTTTTTGTAGCCTATATAATAACCTATATGTTCATTAATGGCATTGGCATCGAGAGTCTCATGATGGGATTTATAGGTCACGATATTATGATCAGCATTGGGATCGAGTCCATCTAACACTCGATTATTCTTGGCATAGTTACGCAGATTGCCGATAGCGAAATCCAATAATTGCTGCGTAGCTGTGGTCTCTATTTCTGACTTTAACACCGCACCGGAGCCGCCGAATTTATGGTCCAAAGTAGTACCCAATAAAAAATGCCATCTTACCAAACCACCAGCATTATATAGACCTAATTGTTTGCGCAACCTATCATTCTCTCGTTGTAATGCCGCAATTAAGTCATCTTTAGACTCCCTATTAACCTCAGCATAGCCAGTTTTATGATGAATATAAGTGTCGATTTGTTGCAATTTAGCAGCCCACTCTTTAGCTTTGGTTTTACGGGGTTTAGCTTGATGGCCAAAATAATAGATGGTATCGTAAGCAATATTGGACCTTACAATGGCATCAGCTCCAGTGCGAATAAAGGCCTTGTCATGCTCCTGATGCTGTTCTATGCAAGTTATCACTTGCTTTAAGGCCACACCACCACAGATATGAGTCAGGCTTTTCAGACCAATGCCACATTCGCCAGTATTGGGATTAGTATACAACCAGATCATGCCAGTACGGGATTTGGTAACTTGAATCTCTTCTTTGGCTAATAGGTATTCGATTTCATCTAAAATAACGCTATTGGCTTGGGGATTAAAGCCGCTTTTGATAAAGATAAATTGGGGAGCACCTAAACGCCCCATTTCACCTACTGTTTGATGTGCTGCTTTGTAACCCTTTCCAGAATAGTAATGCGCAACATCAAAACATATATCCTCGAGGACTACTTTGACCTCCTTACCATTCAACATTGGTGAATTTCCCACCAAGTCTTTAAGAAAAATCTCCCTGCCTTTCAATATGTTATAAATTTCGGTCTCATAATTTCCCACCAAGTCCCCCTCTATTTTTTCAGCTTTTCTAAAGATGCCCATAATAGTGGTATGATGCACTCCTACAAGATCAGCTAATCCTCTAATATGTATACCGCAACGGCGTGTAGGTTTATGGACAAAGAAATGAATACGGCCTTCTTGGCCGTGTTGCCAAACATCATCAGCTTCTGATTTTTCGTCTTTAGGCATTTTTAAAAGTCCTCTAGCAGATTTTTATCAGCATATAATGCTGTATATTAATAGTAGCACATAGATTTATTATGTCTACATATCTTATGTATTTTTTTGTAGCCTTTGCTAAAATAGCGCACTGTTATAGACACAGATATTGGCATCCTTCATTTTCCAGTTTACACTGTTTTATTGTTCCCATGCTCTGCGTGGAAACGATCCGTGTAAAGTACTTTTGGAAGCAAATGAAGGATGTCTATTGATAAAAATAAATTGGGGAGCACCTAAACGCCCCATTTCACCTACTGTTTGATGTGCTGCTTTGTAACCCTTTCCAGAATAGTAATGCGCAACATCAAAACATATATCCTCGAGGACTACTTTAACCTCCTTACCATTCAACATTGGTGAATTTCCTACCAAGTCTTTAAGAAAAATTTCCCTACCTTTCAATATATTATAGATTTCGGTCTCATAATTTCCTACCAAGTCCCCCCCTGTTTTTTCAGCTTTTTTAAAAACGCCTAATAATGTAGGATGGGCAACTCCTACAAGATCAGCCAAGCCTCTAATATGTATACCGCAACGGCGTGTAGGTTTATGGACAAAGAAATGAATACGGCCTTCTTGGCCATGTTGCCAAACATCATCAGCTTCTGATTTTTCGTCTTTAGGCATTTCAAAAGTCCTCTAGCAGATTTTTATTAGCATATAATGCTGTATATTAATAGTAGCACATAGATTTATTATGTCTACATATTTTATGTATTTTTTTGTAGCCTTTGCTAAAATAGCGCACTGTTATAGACTCGACTTTGGCCATTTAGGGTACAGCAGCAAGCCGATCAAGTAAAGCATCCATATCTTTACGAGACAATTCCACACGATCAGCATTTAGAGCTGAGTTGTGCAA
>LFCU01000005.1 GCA_001044195.1 Candidatus Achromatium palustre | reverse complement strand
ATATATAGACCGTTAGCATCGTTGCCTTCGACAACACGCTTTTGTGGTGTGACTGATTTCAGCAGTCGCATCAACGGTCTCATCATATACTAAGTGGATAGCAAAAAAAAGCCCTAATTAAGACTTTTTATTGTGTGTGATCGGCATGTCAACCAGCTAACTAGCGCGGTAGGTACGATTAGCGAAGCGTAATCGCACTTTCTTTTCAGGTTGTACAAACAAAGCTTTTCGTGCCTGCATTTATGGAAATGAACATACTTCACAACCCAATCGCAATATATATTTTCTGTATGGATGGAATAATGCAAACGACGCATGATTTCTCGCATTTCTATGAGTAAATTACTTTTTTGTGAATTTTTGCTCGACATGGATAAAATAAAGATTATTATGAAGGCTTAGTTTAAATTTGCTAGATTTAGCTTGATAATATCAAGCATTATGGCAAATGAATAGGATAATTTTTATTTAGAGCAATTTGCTAGATTTTTTGATATACTATTCGATTATTTATTTAAGAATCAGCTTAATTGGATGAGTATATGAAAAATATTAGGGTAAAAATACATTCTATTAATATAGAAGCAAATTTGCCTGATTTTACGGTTAATACTGCATAATATACGGACAAATTAGCGTGATAATAATATATTAGCTTCTCAACCATCAATATTCTGATCAATGGTAGTTTTTGATATAATATCGAAGTTCCATTGACGAAGAGAATGAAAATTAATGAAGGTTCTTGATACATTTGCTGGAGCTGGCGGATTTAGCCTTGGCTTTGAGATGGTAGGTTGTGAAATTATTGGTGCAATCGAAACAGACGCATGGGCATGTAAGACATTTCAATTCAATCATCCAGATGCAACTGTAATAAAGGCAAATATTGAAGATTTATCGAATGAAAAACTGTTAGTGCTATTTGAAGGCAATAAGCCAGATATTATCCTTGGCGGCCCTCCTTGCCAGGGTTTTTCAATATGCAACAAAAATAATGGTGACCCAAAAGACCCAAGGAATAGTTTATTTGAAGAGTTTTTAAGATTAGGCAAGTTGTTTAAGCCTAAAGTAATGGTTATGGAAAATGTACCTAATTTAATAAAAACAAAAACAAAATCAAATGAATTGGTAATAGATATTATTAGAAGCGAACTTCAGAGTCTTGGATATTTTGTTTATTCAAAAATACTAGAATCAGTTGATTATGGCATTCCTCAGATCAGAAAAAGGCTATTTGTTATAGCGTCCACACAAGAGCTTTATAAGCCGTTCCCTGAGCCAACCCACTCACCAAATCAAGGTGACTTGTTTTCAATGTCGTTAAAGAAAACGCCTTCCCTGTGGGATGCAATTTCTGATTTACCTGAAATTGAGGCAAGAGAAGGTGCTGAAAAAATGGAATACGCATCGAAGCCACTAAATGATTTTCAAAGGGCTTTGCGCAACGGTAGCACGAAACTATATAACCATCTAGCAATGAAACATTCAAAGCGTATGGTGGAGAGATTTAGCTCAATGAAATGGGGGCAGTCAGGATCAGATGTTCCAGACCACTTAAAACCATATAGGCGCAACTCTAATGGAGTGATTAGCGATAAGGTTTACGATCAAAATAACCGCAGAATGCACCCGGATAAACCATGTCATACAATTCCAGCATCTTTTTATGCTAACTTTGTTCACCCGTATAAAAACAGAAACTTTACGGCCAGAGAAGGAGCTAGAATACAAACATTCCCTGATTCTTACGTTTTCAAAGGGAAGCCAACGGTTGTGAGTCATAAATTACTTGCAAGAGAGGGACGCTTCGATGAAAAGTATTTATGTCAATACAATCAAATCGGTAATGCTGTACCGCCTTTGCTTGCAAAAGCGGTAGCAGAAAATATCTTGAACCAAATTATTGAGGAAACCGAAGAATGTTTGTCCATGGCAACAATTTAGAACAAAAAGAAGGTCACAAGACCAAATACAGAGACGCTGATTCAAAACGTTTTCTCGCGGAAATACGTGTCCGATATGACAAATGGAAATCTGATAATGAGAAATTAGTTGGCCCAACGAAGAAGCCTACTGATGAAGACGACAATATCTTAAAAATGAGAGTAAAGTTGTTAAACGATTACAAGGAGTTCTTAGACCAGCAACATTATGCAGAAAAGTTTGATTCCCGTTCAAACTTACATTCTTCTGTTCTTGAGGAATTCTTGTATTATTTATTTAGGGATTTAGTAAACAGCATTTCAGAACACGCACTCATAGGAAAATCACATTCATTCAAAGATATATTTTTCAGATCATCCAATTACGCAGATATGGTAAAAAAGCCAAATGCTTTAATTGAGATCAAAGATCACGATTTTTCGATTGGGTGCAGCATAACGTCAGAAATGCTATGCGAAGGTTCTGAGGAACCAGAAATTCATAAATGGGACATTCCAGCAGTTGCGATTGAATGCAAGACATATCTTGATAAAACTATGCTTCAAGATGTTTCTACCGCCGCTGAACAATTAAAACAAAAAAATCCAAACGCGATGTATATGGTAGTAGCTGAGTGGTTAAAGCTAACTGAGTCAGTCAATTTGAAAAAATATAAAATAGATCAAATTTACGTATTAAGAAAACAGAAGAATACCGACCGCGAATTTCGATATTACGAGGGCTATATTAAAAACCCAATCTATGATGACGTTGTAATTCACTTGTTCAACTCTGTTCGTAATTATCTTACATCAGATTGGGAAGGCGGTATTGCACACGGCCTAGAGAAAGGCTACTTAATATGAAGCTAACAATCACATACACTCGGACAGAAAAAAGCGCCGCTCGTTCCTCGCTCTGCTTTTTGCTGCCGGTGATGTGAGGCTTTATCCTGCTGAGACGTTCCGTCCTTCCTGCGCTTCTCCAAGTCGCTTTGGTCGG
>LFCU01000004.1 GCA_001044195.1 Candidatus Achromatium palustre | reverse complement strand
GAATTAAAATGGGGAGGGGGTTATCATTTTTTTACTTGAGGATTACAAAGCATCGTTCTAACATTAACACAAATTTGGTGCATAAATCTTATTGACAACCTGAGGCTTAAGCCTCGGCACCAGATGCTACTGGCTGTACGAGGTTTATCCCTCCTATACCCCTTCCATATATTGTCGCAATAACCTCACGACCCCCAATTTCACTTTTTCATGAATCTTCCTTTGTAGGGCTTTTTGTTTATAAGTTAAGCTGCTGCCTGCTTTTTTGTTCCTTGATAAGCCCATAACAACATTCCATGTTGTTTCAATACTACGGTAACGTTTTTTAAAGACGACATCATATCTTCTTGCATACAAATAAACTGTTATCTCCAGACTACTATCATCACCGTCATACAAACCATATATAAGGGCATTGGAACCTTTACGATTCACAGTTCCTTTCAAAATAGATTTAATGTTGTTACCTGAACGCATATCCCGCCAAAAGCTATCCCGCTGCAAATCATTTTCAAATGCCTTTCTGCTTGCGTTATAAACGAACTTCATCCTCCCATCAGAAAAAGAAGCTATATCCTTAGTACCATCCATCGCTCCAACCCAGGCAATCCGGCCAATTTCTGAATCAGTGAAACGATCTGATGACATGAAAGGCATGACATATACCTTTAATGGGTCGCTTGTGGAATAACCACCGAAATTTGCTCGGGTACTCCGTATAATCTCAGTCATGACTTCTTGTCTTGCTTTAGCTGCTTTTTCTGCCGCTATACGTTCCCGTTCTAATCTAGCAACTCTTGCTTCTTCAGCCTTCCTTTGCGTTTCTAATTTAGCTAATCGTGCTGCTTCTGCTCGCGCTTGCTGTGAAGCTTGTTCAGCAGCTATCTGTTCTTGTTTCAATCTGGCAATCCTTGCTTCTTCCTGCTTACGTTTAGCTTCCAAAGCTGCAATTCGCACAGTTTCTGCTTGCGTTTGTGCTGATGTATCTGAAATTGGAATAACATGAGGCTTAGTTGGAGTAACTATTGGAGTTGCGGCAACTGATTGCGTAGCAGCTTGAGCAAACTGAAAATCATCCAAGATACGGGGACCATTGGTATAGGGTACTTGATAACCCTTAGTAAGTTGCACTACCTGTTTACTAGTAGTCCTTAACACTCCACCCAAGCTTAAATCCCTAGAACGCAAAGCTAGTAACAAACCAGTGGTAAACGGACTATTACGCCCACCAACGCTATCTACTGCTCCCTTACCTGGCTCGGTGGCATAGACAATCATCGTATCTGGTTGCATCCTTATTTGCGCCAAGCCTAAAGTAGGTTCCTGTTCCCCACGCATCCTGGCTCTACCACGGAATCTTTGCGTAAACTGTGGTGTGCGACAGGCATCCAAGATGATTATATTAACCTTGCTGCGTGCTCGATCTAATTCTGCTAATGGATAATTTAGATTAATCGCTTGATCAGTAACATCCTCGATGCTATTGGTAGTTATATCGATTGGTAATAAAAAATTCTGGTTATGATTTTGTACAGCATGACCAGCATAGAAAAATAATGCGGCCTCAGCATTGGTTGCAGCAATACCAAACTCTGCAATGACAGCCCGCATTTGGTAGCGTTTCAGATCTGTTTTGACTGTGACTTGAAAACCTAATTCATCTAATCTTTGACCTACATCAACAGCATCGTTAGTTGGATTAGCTAATGTTGGTTCATGAACATATGCCCCATTGCCTATGACTAGGGCAACACGCTTGCTATTATTAGTACGTGAACCTAGTCTCTGCTGTGGGCCACGAATATCAGGATTAACAAATCCAGTATTGGTACTCGTAGTTTGGTGTTGCGCAACTGGATTTTGCGTAGCAGTACAGCCAATGAGACTTGTTAATATGGCACTTATAAATATGTATAATAAAGATTTATATGTTTTCATGAATATTTTCTCAATTTAGCATTTACGGATTTTAAGTTTCACAAGTTGATTATAATTAACGATTAATCAGTGGAGGGTATTGTACTAAATATTTTCTGATTCTACCGCTTTCTGTGTGCAATAATATCCTACGTAGAATCAGAGCTTTATAAGTATTGATAGTACCAGACTTAGCATACTCTTCTTGGCCATAAGTTACTTTTGTTTATAGTTTTATATAGCATTATCAAATAGTTATATGCCCACAAGAAGCGGCAGAATTAAAATGGGGAGGGGGTTATCATTTTTTTACTTGAGGATTACAAAGCATCGTTCTAACATTAACACAAATTTGGTGCATAAATCTTATTGACAACCTGATGCTTAAGCCTCGGCACCAGATGCTACCATAAGTTTATTGAGTAGTTACAGTCCTGCTAATAACATATTTGGTTGGATCTTGAATACCAGCAGCTAAAAAACCTTGGATACGTAACCGACAGGCATCACAACATCCACAAGCTAAACCATTATCATCAGCCTGATAGCAAGACACAGTCATACCATAATCAAGTCCCAATCTTGTGCCACGTTGGATAATTTCAGCCTTAGTTAGATATAATAATGGCGTATGAATATGAAATTTGTTGCCTTCTACTCCAGCTTTAGTAGCAAGCATTGCTAAATTTTCAAAGGCTTTTATAAATTCTGGACGACAATCCGGGTAGCCAGAATAATCTAGGACATTTACTCCAATAGAAATAACTTTAGCTTGTAAGACTTCAGCCCAACCAAGTGCTAAGGCTAACATTAATGTATTACGAGCTGGCACGTAAGTAACTGGTATTCCTGCACTAGGTTGTTCTGGTACTTTAATATTATTGTCAGTTAGAGCTGATCCACCTATTTGTCCTAAATCTACCCGCACAATACGATGTTCAGCTACCTCTAAAGCCTGTGCTATGCGTTGTGCTGCTGCCAGTTCGGCACAATGTCGTTGTCCATAATCTACGGTAAGGGCATGACAAATAAAGCCTTCATCTTTAGCTATAGCTAAAGCTGTAGCTGAATCTAAACCGCCAGATAATAATAATACTGCGTATGGTGTTTTAGTAGTCACAATACTGTTGCAATTTTTTAGCTTTCAGCATCAGGAGCCTTAGAGACCATGACCAAAGCTGGGCGTACTAAACGGTTATTTAGAGTATAGCCTTTTTGAATTACAGAAACTACATGATTAGGTTCTATATCATCACAAACTTGCATAGACATGGCTTGATGGTATTTGGGATCAAAAGGTTCTCCTTTAGGATCAAGGCTTTGGACTCCAAATTTGCTCATAATATCTATAAATAATTTTAACGTTAGTTCAGTACCTTCACGCAGTTTTGTTACATCAGCTTCGGGATTTTGAGAAGCTGTATGTCCAAGTTCTAAACTATCCCATACTTGCAGTAATTCACGCACAAAATTATCCAAAGCAAATTTGTGGGCATTTTCAAGTTCTCGAGCTTGACGTTTTTGGAGGTTTTCGATTTCAGCCCGTGCTCGTAGCCATTGATTTTGGGACTCTTGGGCTTTAGCTTTTGCGGTTTCTAACTGTAAGATCAAATTATCTGAACTGGTACCTACAGATATATTTTCAGGTGTATCCTTGGATATATTATTAGATATACTATCAGATATATTGTCAGATACATTGTAAGGCATCTCTTTAAATATGCCTTGCGGGATCTCTTCTGCTGTGTTTGTTTTAAGGTCAGCACTATCTGCTGAAGTCTCAGCAGCCATATCTTCTTGGGGTTGTTGATTGATCATTCTTTTGCCTGTATGTAAATCTATAAAATCTTGTTTAGGATCTAGAATGAATTAACTCGTGCAAAATTTTTCATGGTTACAATGATTACATAAGTAATCTGGATTACTTATGTAATTGCACAAGTCAGAAATTTATAGAGCCTTAAACCCATTTTCTAGCTACAAGAAGAAAAATGCCAGCAATTATATCAGCCGCACCGATTTGCCAAAAAGGTACTAATATAAATTCAAATTTAGTAGGGTCTCCAAAATTTATTGCAGGTGTCATACTTAACCATTGTCCCATAAACTGCGCTGCAACAAAGAATATTCCTAAAATGAGGATTACAATGCCACTAAATGTAAGTGTAGGTCTAGGGTTGTTTAAGACAAGTACTATTAATCCAACACCTAATATAATGGCACCAGCCCAAACCATAGGTAACATGGCTGGCATCATAGCTATCATCATTTCTGTTAAAGTTTCTTTCATCTTAATTTCCTAATTTTATTTTAGAATATTTTGAAATAAGTAGAATCTATACTATGTTGCGTCACATTTCTTTGATCGTTTCCACAACTTAAATAGATGTATCCATCAAATTTAAAACGTTTCCATGCAGAGAATGGTAACTCTATTAGTTATGAAAATCGGTATAATGTCTAAATAATCACTAAAAAGCCTGCGGTATATTATAACACCACAGGCTTTAAAAGCAAATCTAAACTAGCTTATTATTTTACTCTAGTAAAATCACCACTAGCACAAACACCAGTGTTGGTACAGCCTGTCATGTGCCAAGCATCAGCAGTTTTGAGAGTCATCTTGGAGTTGTAGATCTGGCCAGTCTTAGGATGTGCCACTCGACCCACAAAAGCGTTATCCCCTTGAGGTGCTAATTTGGATTTCATCATCTCCATGCCAACATTCTTAGGCCCAGCGGTAACTGTTGCGCAAACCCCTGTAGCATCGCATTTGGCAACTTCAATGGTAAAGCCTTCCCAAGTCCAGGTGCCAACCATATCGTCTAAACTAGCAGCAGTTGCAAAACCTGCGAATGTTAAAGCAAAGGCGGCGACAAGCAGTTTTTTCATAAAAATATTCTCCTTAATTGATTACAGTTTATTGTAACAAAGTTGCGATAAAATTTTAATTATGTCTAAATTATAATATTTAAAGTCTATTATTAACCAAATTATTTTAAATGACAAGCATAATTATATTAATATTTAATAAAAAATACTAATTTAGTTTATTGGTAAATTCAATAAGCTATGGTATCACTTTCCATCTTGAAAGCGGATTAAGGAATTTTCTGAGGTTAAACGTAACATATTGGTGTTTTCATATAGGATGATTTCATATTCCCAAAATCCAAAACCTGTATGAGTTTTAATCCAGCCTAGCACCCAATATTTACCTGGTGTTACATCAATAAATTTGGCTTGACCAGATTTATTTGTATTTGCAGTGTGTGTGACATAGCGTTGCCAAAGTGGTTTAGATTTTTCAAAATTTTGTTGTAATTCCCATACATTAGTTGAATTAGAACGCGATGATAAGTCAAATAATAAACTACGCAAGGCTGTAGAACTAGCTACTAGATTGAGCCATTTAGGAGTGCCACGTACTATATCTATTTGCTCTAATTCTGCACTGTTAGCAAGATCTTGCAAGTAGTCATGAGCAATATCTTCAAGTCTTTTAGTTGCTAGATAAAAGGTTTGGTTTAATACTGGCTGTAAATTATTTCTATGATCTTTAATCTGTGCGTTTAGAATTAGAGTAGCTAGTTGTGGTTTAGGTTGGAAATACCAGATACCAATGCTAAGAGGGATTGATAGAAGCAGGCCGATAGTGAGAAACCAATATCTATACCCCCTAGAATGTCCATAAGTTTTAACAGTAGGATGTGAAATCGTTGATTTATGAGTATTCTGATTGCCAATATACCAAATTCCCTGAAAATGAAAGCCAGGTGTTTTGCCACTGGCAATTTCTTCCAAAATAGTTGTTATTGGAATGCCAGTTTGGTTTGCATATTCTAAGACTGGTATTGGTTCTGTTAATTTAATGTTGTGTTCTGGTAGTTCGGTTTTGATTTTGACATACCAAACTCCTTGCGTTTGATAGCCAGGCAATTCTCCAATTGTAATGCGTTTAAGAATTTGGCGTTCACTAATGCCCTGTTGAGCTGCGTATGCTGATATTGGTATACTGGATTCAGTCATTGTGTGTGATCGTACAACTATACAGTTTTATTCTTAAAAATTTTAAGCTAGGCTGCCAGAAGGACAGTAGGCAATTCAACCTATAGGTTAATATTTTTTGGAATAGACCCAAGATTTTTCTATATAAAATAATATTATTCCAGTCAAAATCCCAATAGGTGCAGTAATCCAACCTGCGATTATCAATGACCAAAAGCTCATCCCAATAGCAAACTGCAAGGCTTCAATAGGATTTGGTAAGTTGGATATAGATAGTCTAGCCATGATTACATCATACAGCCAATAGAAGAAAAAAACTAAATACCAGGTTACAGGATGGCTTAATGTGCTAATGATAAAACCGCTTAAGATGTTACGCCATATAGTTGGTTGCTGTTTTGGCCAAATTAACACAGCTAATAGGGCCGCAGTTATTGGAGAAATAAAGCTAAAAAAAGGGATCGCTTCTAATCCCTCTGGCATGATAAATAAAAAGACGATAGCAGTTGCCAGCAAGGCTGATAAAGCAAAACATAAGGCAATCCAAATTTTACGATACCATTCTGTAATCATTGCGCAATATTTCCCATATATTACCTTAAAGCCTGAGGATTACCAATCTGTCCATCTGTTGTTGGATAATTTTCCATTATACTCGCGACTACCCGGTTTTTTCTGCTTGATTTTTATAAGAAAATATGAAAGTAACATATTTTGATGCTAAGTTCTTGAGAAGTCATAAATTTATCAAATTCGTAGGGTGGGCAAACAGCCGTATCGTTTGCCCACGCAAACTAAACAGGACAAATTATGATACCGCGTGGGCACGATAAGACCGTGCCCACCCTACCTGGCTATTTTATGATTGCCTTTTAACATCCAATACTTCTGAAACTTGACGAATTTTATTAAACATAAACTCTAATTGTTGCAGGTTATTAATCTCTACAGTAAAATCTAATGTAGCTATATCTGTACCACGATGCGAAGTACTTTTAACACTTAACACTGCAACATCCTCACTGGCAATAATAGCAGATAAATCTCGTAACAAACCCTTACGATCTACAGCACTTACAAAAATATCTACCAAATAAGTAGCATCTGAAATAGTATTACTGCTCCATTGTACTGGTACCAATCTAGCTCGATGGGATTCAGATAAATGCCGCAGTGATCGACAATTAGCTCGATGTACGGTTACGCCCCGTCCTAATGTTATGAAACCTACTAATGGATCATTAGGAATGGGCTTACAACATTTGGCCATATTGATCATTAAATCCTCTACCCCATCTACCGTTACTATATTATTTCTATTAGTAGTTTTTGGAGAGACAGATTTGGGTTTTGGTGTAGCTGCTATATTGGATCGTTCTGGAGTTAACTGCATTTGTCCTAACACTTGCAAAGGCGAAACATCATCACACCCAATAGCAGCTAGTAAATCGTCAGACTTTTTATAATTAAACTTAAGAGCTACATTATCCAAAGCATCTAAATTGGGCAATTTATTTATGCCAACTCGCGCCAATTCGCGTTCCAATATAGTACGTCCCAAGGCCAAATTGCGAGCAAAATCTTGCTGTTTAAACCAATGGCGAACTCGATTTCGAGCACGGCTTGTGTGTAAATAACCTAGATGTGGATTTAGCCAATCTCGACTTGGAGTTTGCTTCTTAGAAGTTAAAATCTCTACAGTTTGGCCACTTTCTAAGGCTTGAGTTAAGGAAATCAAACGCCCCTTGACTTTGGCTCCACGACACGCATGGCCAAGATCAGAATGGATCGCATAAGCAAAGTCTAAAGCTGTCGCCCCTTTAGGTAACTCAATGACCTTATTTTGGGGTGTTAAAACATAGACTTGATTTGGTTCTAGCTGAGGATCATAAGTCTCATCTGTATTATTCCCTCCCTTATGTTCTAGCCAGCGTCGCATCCATAGAATTCGACGTTCTAGTTCTGGATTATGATTAGCGTTTTCTTTATAGCGCCAATGTGCTGCTACTCCCAATTCTGCATGTTTATGCATTTTATGGGTACGAATTTGAATTTCTACTGGTTTATTCTCAGGTCCAGTTACCGCTGTATGAATAGATTGATAATTATTGGCCTTAGGAGTGGCTATATAATCGTCAAATTCGCCTGGTATATGTCTCCATAAACTATGGACTATACCTAAGGCTGCGTAACAATCCGTCACAGTGTCCACTAAGATGCGGACCGCCAGCACGTCAAAGATATTTTCAAATCCTAGCTTTTTGCGCACCATTTTGCGCCAAATACTGTAGATATGTTTGGGACGTCCGGTAATTTGGGCTTTAAATCCTGCCTTATTAAAATCTATTTGAATAATATTTATAATCTGATTTATATACTGCTCTCTGGCAACACGGGATTCATCTAATAATCCAGCTATCCGATTATATTCCTGTGGTTCTAAAAACCGCAGACTCATATCTTCTAATTCCCATTTAAGTTGCCAAATACCCAAGCGATTTGCTAGTGGGGCGTAGAGCGTATGGGTTTCTGTAGCGAGTTGGTGGCGTATCTCTGTTGCTAGATTTTTACTGACGCGCAACAGGTGTAAGCGTCCAGCTAATACTATTAGCATGGTCCGCACATCTTCTACTATTCCTAAGAGTAAGCGTCTTAGACCCTCAATATGGTCATAAGATACAGGTTTATTTAGTACTAAATCACCAACAAGCTGTAATTTAGCAAGGTTTGCAATCATTGTGGTTACATGATTACCTAAGGCTTGCTCTAATTTAGCATTATTTACAGATCCTTGAAGTAATGCGGCTTGTAGAGTCTCTACATCTACATGTAGTTGTGTTAAAATATTTGCAGTAGCTAAGTTATGCTGCCATTGGGTTTCTCCTGTTACTAAAATATTAGTAGGCAAGAGAGATGGAGCCAAGGTGTAGGCTTTGGAGATTTTTTCTAGCTCAATATTGTTATATTGGGAAGAGATGCTAGAAAGCCAGGTTTCCAGTGTTTTAGGGTCGTTTGTATCTATATTTGGTAGTTGCGAAGCAGTAGTGACCATACAATATATCCAGCAATTTTTATAGTTATCTGTTAAATATTACCCTTGCACCTCAATTTAAATTGATGGACCTCTGTAAGGACTAGGTTCTTGATTGGGATGCCGCCTAAATCTGCGATATGTCCATTGATACTGTTCAGGACAGATTGCAATACACTGCTCTACACCTTTATTGAGGGCTGTCGCAGCTTCCAAATCATCATTGGATGCAATGCCATCAGGAGCAGGTAGCCAGTGTAAATGAAATCCCAGATGATTAGGTAGACGTTCCGCAAATACAAAGACGACCTTAGCGTTACTACGTCTAGCTAAACGTGCAACTAGCAGCATGGTTGCGGCTTTAATACCAAAAAATGGTGCGAATATTGAACCTGTCTCTTCTCGAGTAACCTGATCTGGTAAGATACCTATAGACTGACCTTGCAATAGATTGCGCAATAGATTTTTAACGCCAGTAAAATTATCTGGAACTAATGCCGCTCCATTGCGTTGGCGGGCTTTTAAGAGGACTTCATCTAAATGGTGTTGAGGGCGATACATTGCTGTAAATCTGTCTTTAGATGCCCTATATAGAGAGATTATTTCCCAAGAACCTAAATGTGGCGATAGCAAAATTAATCCTTGTCCTGGTTGACATTGCAACAATTCCGCGCCAGTTTCTTCACGTATTAAACCTAATACCTTTGAAGTTGGCCAAAGCCATATGGCTGCAAATTCCATATAAGTACATGCTAGATGCACCATGCTTTGGTGTCTTAGTTTTAGGTGTTGGGTTTCGCTTAAGTGGGGTAGACATAGGCGTATATTTATTAGAGCATCGCGCCGTTGTCGGTTAGGAATCCATACCCAAAGTGTGCCTAATATTTTGCCTAAAGTTTGGAGCCAGTGCCATGGCAACATGGCTATACTATGTAGGAGTATTAACATTAGCCAACGTTTCATAGTTTAAGGTTCCCGTTTAGCTTAAAATGTCGGAATGTTTTAGATAAAATTGATTATTTATTTATCATGTAATTATTATGGATAAGTGCAAGGTTCTTATAGTAAATGACAATCCAAATACGTTATATATTTGGCATAATATTTTAGAAATTGCAACTTTATCAAAGGTAGCAAATTTTCAAATCGAGAAAGCCAATAGAGATTATCCGAAACCCCAATTTTTATTTTATCGTTACTGGATTGATAAAGGGTTTCGGATAATGTCTCTTGTCTATAGGCGTGTGCGATACCATATAAGGCTGTTTTCTAGTTACAAATTTTTTAGAACGCCCTCCCAGAAAGATAATAACGAGAATGAATAACGTCAATATAATATGGTTGAGAGTGGTATTTGTAATTTTAGGATATTTATGATTTTTTTATCTTCTCCAAATAAGCACGGATTTGTTCCTCTGTTAAGCCAGATAGGCGTTGTTCTGGTTGATAATAACGTAAAATTTCGCTTGGTTGGTGGTAACTTAAAAACTCTTTAACTGGAATATTTTTAGTTATTGCCTCTTTTAATTCTCGGCCTAAATCCATGACCTTATCTGGAGTCCATCCCTCTGTTGTTAATGTATGGGGCATAAATATCCTCCTTAATCCTAAAGTAAACTGTTCTATATTTTTAGATAGACTCTCAAGTCCACTACGACTCATCACTTTAAAAGCTGCATCCCGTTCTTTACGTTTAGTAGCAAAACATTTTAGAGACGCATTGTGTGGTGTAGATTCTAATTCGTTCAGTAATAATATCTTGATGCGTTTAGTAAATGTTTCTATACCTTGATAGACTCCAGGCCATTCTGTAGCAATAAATCCAAGTTCATTACGCCAATCACTTTGTGGAGTTCTGGCAACTACCAGAAAACAGGCCACATCGTCTAATGGATGCTCACCTATTTCACAATAAAAGTAGTCGTAAACAATTAACTGACGTAAAGCTGAAAATGTCAATCCTTCAGTATACTTAAATTCTATCAGCAAATGTCCAGCATCTGTATGTCGTAAACCATCGGCTAACCAACGTCTTTGCTCTTCGGTCCATTCTGAACTCTCACGTCGTATTAATACAATATCTGCTCTTGGTGGATTGGCCAATAATGGCACATCACTTAATACTTGTACCTTAAAATGTTCCAAAATAAGTTGTAATAGACGTGCTAGTAATACATGCCAGTTGGTGTTAGATTTAACATCATTCATTAAATATAGCTATTTGTTAATGTTTTAAATATAGTTAGTATGTTTGAACATTGTAAATCCTCAATAATTATTGCTTTAGACTATTGTGATAACAATGAATATTTGGTTTCATTTCACTTTTTAAGTAAGTTCTGGTACATGAATATTTATGTCGTATGTTTCAAGTCGTGAAGTAGTAGAGTGTGTACTACGCACCCTACAAATGGGTTGACGATGAGATCATCAACCAAACCTATTATATTTTTGCAGGCATTGGAGTTAAATGCCAAATCTCCTGATTATATTCAGCAATAGTACGATCTGTAGAAAAATTTCCACTATTAGCTGTATTCAAAATACTCATAGTAGTCCAAAGCTCTTGATTCTGATAGGCTCGTGCCGCTTGAGCCTGGGCTTGTATATATGCTGGGAAATCGGCTATTGTCATCCAAGGATCTTGAGAACTACGTAATGCTTGAACAATTGAATTAAAAAGACCAGGCTCAAACTGATTAAAATGCCCTGATTCTAAAAGTTCCATCACAGCACCTAATTCCGGATTAGCAGCGATCAGACTATTAGGATCATAATGCTGGCGTTTTTGTTCTACTTGTTCTGCGTTAAGTCCAAACAATATAAAATTATCATGCCCTACAGCATCTAATATTTCTATATTAGCCCCATCATACGTACCTATAGTGATAGCTCCATTCATCATAAACTTCATATTACCGGTGCCAGATGCTTCTTTACCTGCTGTAGAAATTTGTTCCGAAAGTTCAGTCCCAGCACAAATTACTTCCATAGCGGAAACACGATAATTTGGCAAAAATGCTAATCTTAAAAGTCCAGCAGTGTCTGGATCAGCATTGATGACTTGAGCTACGTTGTTTATCAGCTTGATAATCAATTTGGCTGTATGGTAGCCAGGCGCGGCCTTTCCACCAAATAATACGCACCTTGGTGTCCAATGTTCGGTGCGTTGCTGTTTGATGCAAATATATAGATGAATGACATGTAATAGATTTAACAATTGGCGCTTATATTCATGGATACGTTTGACTTGCACATCAAACATGGCATCGGGATTGAATGTCACACCGCAATCCTGTTTTACTAATTTTATGAGACGTAATTTATTGGCCTGTTTGATCTCTTTCCATTGGTTACGGAATAACGGTTCTGCTATAAATTTTTTAAGATTACTAAGTTGGGACAGATCAGTAATCCAACCGTTACCAATAGTGTCTGTAATCAATTGTGCCAACTTGGGGTTACACATCGCCAACCAGCGTCTTGGAGTTACTCCATTAGTCTTATTATTAAACTTGTGCGGCCATAGCTCATAAAAATCTCGAAATAGACCTTCGCGCAATAATTTAGAATGCAATTTAGCCACGCCATTAACGGAAAAGCTGCCAACGATAGCTAAGTAGGCCATACGAATCATCGGATCTGGGCTTTCTTCTATCAGCGACATTCTGGTTTGACGTGCTATATCTCCAGGCCATTTAGCAGCTACTTGGGATAAAAAACGGGCATTGATCTCAAATATGATATCTAATAGACGTGGTAAGAGATGTCGAAACATCCGTACCGGCCAACGTTCTAAGGCTTCTGGGAGTAAGGTATGATTAGTATAGGCCATAGTCTGGGTGGTAATACTCCAGGCCTGCTCCCAATTTAGATGATAATCGTCTACAAAAATTCGCATCAATTCCGCAACAGCAAGTGCTGGATGGGTATCGTTAAGCTGAAACACGCTAGTTTTTGCAAAATCCAGTAAATCATTGCCATGACGATGCCGCCATTGCCGCAGTACATCCTTGAGAGTAGCTGAGGCTAAAAAGTATTGCTGCCGTAGTCTTAGCTCCTTACCGTTTTCACTAGAATCATTAGGATACAGTACCATAGTAATGTGTTCGGCATTGTTTTTAGCTGCTACGGATTCTGGATAGCTACCAGCACTAAATTCTCCAAAGTTAAATTCATCCGTAGCCACTGCTTTCCAAAGACGTAAAGTATTGACAGTTCCATTTTTATAGCCTGGGATTGGTACATCATAAGGTACAGCTAGTACATCTTGGGTATCTACCCAGCGTACTCCGAAATGCCCATCTTGAGCCTGCCAAAATTGGCTCTTACCTCCAAATTGTACTCGTTGGGTATATTCAGGACGCTCTAATTCCCAAGGATTACCGTCACGTAGCCAATGATCTGGGGCTTCTTCTTGGTTACCATTAGCGATTTGTTGTCGGAATAATCCATACTCATATCTCAATCCATAACCTTTAACAGGAAGTTGTAGAGTCGCACAGCTATCCATAAAACAAGAAGCTAATCTCCCAAGCCCACCGTTACCAAGTCCAGCATCTGGTTCGCATTCTTTAAGGTCTTCAAGTTGGATACCTAAATTATATAGTCCTTCTAAAATGTTATCAGTGATGCCAAGATTTAGCATGGCATTGCTTAGGCTGCGTCCTTGTAAATATTCTAAGGATAAATAATAGGCATGACGGCAATGGTGTTCTTCGTAGGTATAGCGAGTATGCCGCCAACGTTCCATGAGCCTGTCTCGTATTGCTAAGGCTAAAGCTCGATAGGGATAGTGGTTGCTAAGACAGTGTCGATCTCTACCTAAAGTATGTGCAAAATGGCGGCGTACATCTTGGGTTAGACTTACAGTATCCATTCCTAACGGTGGGATTTCGCTAAGGTTCGGATTGGGGAAACTGGAAAATCCTGGTCCAATAGGTGGATAGTTTGTGTACGGCATTTAAGTTCCTTAATTTATATTGTTAATATTTAGACCTGTAGGGCAGGTGTAACCCGTCTTTAGCACATATAAAATTAACCATTGTTGTATGAATCATAATTGGTAACCTTATATTTCAATCATTTAAAGTGGGATTACGCTTCGCTAATTGCCTATGCTCTATTGCCGAAGCAGCTACTATAATCCCCTTTTATGATTCCCACAACTTGTAGACGTATCCGCGAATTTTTTGCATAAAAACAATATTCCTGAATAATTTTTTTAAATAAATGGTGGTATTTGATTCTAGCCCATTTAAAATTTTAGTACTAGATATTATTCTTATTAAAAATTGTAAGTTAGGTTGTTTGCTGCATCATCAAGTCAACACATCAAGGATGCTATAAGCGTCATTCCTGAATCTATCTATAATGGTTTAGGTATAAAAATTAAATGGGTAAACCGTAGATAAAAAGTTTAGGTAAAAAAATATGAATACACTACGTACTACAATATTGCTCGCCATTTTAACCGCCTTGCTACTAGTGGCAGGCCAAGCATTGGGAGGCCAAGTTGGCATGATTATCGCCTTTGGTTTAGCAATAATCATGAACTTTGGCAGTTATTGGTTTTCTGATTCTTTAGTCTTATCCATATATCAAGCGCAAGAAGTTGGGCCTGATGAAGAACCAAAGCTATATCAGATTGTACAGGATTTGGCCCAAAAGGCTGGTTTACCAATGCCCAGAGTCTATGTTATACATAGTGATGCTCCTAATGCTTTTGCTACTGGACGTGATCCAAATCATGCGGCAGTAGCAGCTACTACTGGATTAATGCAAATCTTAAGTCATAATGAACTGACTGGGGTTATGGCACATGAATTGGCCCATGTACAAAATCGTGATACCCTAATTGGAACAGTTGCTGCAACCATCGCTGGTGCTATTGCTATGCTTGCTAATATGGCTCAATGGGCGATGATTTTAGGTATGGGTCATCAAGACGATGAGAAGGAAGGTTCAGGTGGTTTCATTGGAGCATTGGTGATGATGATTGTAGCCCCTATCGCTGCATCTTTGATTCAAATGGCAATTTCTCGTGCAAGAGAATATGCAGCCGATGCCAGAGGAGCAAGCATTTGTGGTAATCCACTATTTTTAGCTAATGCCTTATATAAGTTAGAAACGGGTAATCAAGATACCTATATGCCAGAGGCTGAATCACATCCAGCTACAACGCATATGTTGATTATTAATCCTTTAAAAGGGGCTTCATTAGCTAATCTATTTTCAACGCATCCTGCTACTGAGGAACGAATTCGTCGTCTTCAAGCAATGCAGATTTAAGAGTTGAAAACGCGGCATCCTTCATTTGTTTCCAAAAGTACTTTACACTTGATCGTTAGTGGATAGGAGAGGGGGCTTGCTACTCTCCCCCCGTTGCCGCAAGGAGGTCAATTCCCATACGCGCCAACTTAAGCGCATAACATATTGAAATAAAGATATTTTTACTTACTACATAAAGGCAAATAAATTTTAAATATACCTATATATCTACCAAATATACACAAAATTATAACTCTCTGCTTCTAAAACTTGATATAACCATCTCGCCACCTATCAGTTACATCGTAAGCCATTGATCTACGGTATAAGGAAACTTAGTGTTTTAAGGAAAGTGATAGGTGTTGAGGAATCCTTAAGGAAACGTTTAAGATGAAAGTACTTAAATATTTTGTAATAATATTAACAATGGTTAGCGTATTGTTGATCGGCTGTAACAATAATCCACAACAAACATCCGTAATAATTCGTGACGATTCAAACCAAACTACGAAACTTTATGATGATCGAGGACCGGAGGATGGATTAAAGATCCGTACAGGGATTAAAAGACGGCGGCGAGCTTTGGTTATTGGTAATTCTACCTATAACAAAATGCCCAATTGGCGACCTTTAGTCAATCCTAAGCATGATGCTGAAGATATGACTAAGGCATTGCAGCAATTAGGATTTCAGGTTACAACATTACAAGATGCCACCTTGAAAATGATGGATTATGAAATACTAAAGTTTGGAAGGAATACGGAAGATAACGACATAGTACTATTTTTCTTTGCAGGCCATGGAATGCAAGTCAAAGGGGAAAACTTTTTATTGCCAGTTGATGCCGAATTTAAAGAGGAACACGAGATCGAACGTGTAACAATCAAAACTAGCTTGATATTAAATAAATTGCAACGAGCAGCGACTAAATTGATATTTTTGGATGCTTGTCGTTTTAATCCATTTGCAGATAAAGGGATACGAGCTGGTACCTTTCGAGGTGGTTTAGCCCGTATGAACGCACCTAGTGGCACTCTATTAGTATATTCCACAGATCCTGATAGATTTGCTGCTGATTCAGTAGGTGGGCGCAATAGTCCTTTTACACACAGTCTATTAAAGTATATAAGGACCCCAGGCGTAGATGCTCAAATTATGTTGCGTAAAGTGCGAGGAGATGTGAAGCGTGCCACTAAAAATACCCAAACTCCTTGGGATGCATCTTCGCTAGAAGGATCATTTTATTTTGTTCCACCTAATACTGTTTTAGAACCAGAGATGGTTTCTATCCCAGCGGGCAGTTTTATGATGGGTTCACCAAACAATAAAAAACGTTTAGGGAACCAAGGACTAAACCGACGATTTTTGGCAAAAGGATCTCGAATAGGTGTTTATAGACTCGTTAAAACTCAATATTTGGATTTGCAACCCCGCTATAGTTTTAATAGTTACGATGACTATAGTTTCAATGGTTATCAGCAACCATTGGTTAAAGCTATATGGAATGGGACAGTAGATTATTCTAAGTGGTCATTGCAAGGAATTAGAAAGGATTATCCTGGTGATACAAGGTTGCAATATGCAGCAAGCCCTGGTGGTGTTAGGGCTAATCCAAAAATTTGGGAAAGGCCGCAACATAAGGTGCAAATAAAGGCATTTAAAATGAGCAAATATGAGATCACTAATGCTCAATATCGAGTCTTTCGTCCTAATCATGACAGTGGTAATTATGAAAATCAAAGTTTAAACGAAGAACAGCAGCCAGTAGTCAATATTATGTGGCATGATGCAAATGCCTACACCAAATGGTTATCCAAAAAAACTGGTAAAAAATATCGTTTACCAACGGAAGCAGAATGGGAATATGCGGCACGAGCAGGGACAAATACTAGCAGATATTGGGGTGATGATCCAAATCAGGCATGTAAATATGCAAATGTTAATGACCAAAAGTTTAAAAATAAATTCTCTAGGGGAGGAAATCATGGCTGTGATGATGGATATGCAGTAGCGGCTCCTGTAGGTCGATACCTAGCTAATCCGTTTGGATTACATGATATGCTAGGCAATGTGCAAGAATGGACTCTTGACAATTGGCATGATAACTATGATGGTGCTCCTACGGATGGTTCTGCTTGGATATCTTATTCTGATTTTGATAGTCATGTAACGCGAGGTGGTTCCTGGAGAGATTCTCCAATATACATCCGTTCAGCAGCTCGTCAAAAATACAGACATCAGGACGAAGAAGTTGGATTCCGCGTTGTGCTTGAACCTTGATTTACAAAGCAAGGTAGGGCGCAATAACCAACGGGCATTGCGCATGTAGCCAGGTAGGGTACGCATTGCGTACCTTTTACCAGATAATACAAATCATAAATGAATATCAAATGTAACTTCTCAATAACATAAGGGTATTTGGTACCAAGGATTAAGCCCTCTTGTACCAGTTTAGTATGGTGCACAATGCGCACCCTACTTGGCTATTGACATATTAATAATTAAATATATAAAATAATTATTGATGATGCTGTTGATAAGATGCTATAATTAAATGACTTAACCATAAATACTGAAGGATGGATAGAACCATAATCCATCGTTAAATAGGTAGCAAGGTTATTTATAAAAATATGCAAGTTAAAAACCTATAAAGCCCTGCGTCTCATAAAATTTGTCTCATTGGTTAGTATTCGGGCATTCACTCACTATCCAGTGAGGAGTGGGACAAATTCAGTAAGACACGGGAATCTTTAATTTTAAATTAATTTCAATTGTAATTAATATCAACTGTAAAAGCCTTTAAAATATCTAGCGTCTAATTCTACTTGGTTAGATTAGATCCTATGGTGTGCATCACGCACCATAAAAGATGTTGGGTTGTAAATGTGACAAAGTAGAACTAAAAATTTGTTTTTTAAACAAAACTTTAATAACCTGGATTTTTATTATGAAATATAACTTACGTTATTTAGTACTAATGTCATTATGTGCCATATTTATGGGCGCATTGTCTACAGCCGTTATTGCAGCAACTGGTGAAGTAGCAGTCTCTCCAGCAGTTCAAAACGCCATTAATGCTACATATTTAAATGCAAAAGAAGCCAACATGATTTACCCAGAACAGGGAGCAGATAATACTGCAATGCTCCAAAAACGGACACGTGATCCTATAAGTCAAATGATTGCTGTGGGAATTGGGGTAGCTGCTGGCGTATTAGCAATTAATTTTTTAAGTGGTGGCATGGGCACCGCCAGTCGTTTTTATACTACAACAAGTGCGATGTTTGGAGGTATGTTAGGAGATCATGTATATCGGAAATATTATGCTCCGCCAGTACCCAGTGTTCCTTCCAGAGTAAAGCGCCGTATTAGCCCTTAAATCAAAACGTAGTAGCATTCAAAATACTTCATTTGTTTCCAAAAGTACTTTACACCTGATCGTTACCACGCTCTGCGTGGGAACGATGACAATTTGTAACGGTACCCATACTATTCAAGATGCTTTTATGAATATAAATAAAACTACAATCACCAGTATTTTATGGCTTCTCACCATTATTATTGGATTAATGCCACTATTTGCTAATGCTACTGCTCCTATCGTAAAAGTAGGTTCAAAAAACTTTACTGAAAGTGTAATCTTAGGTGAAATGGTAGTCCAATTAGCTAAACATACTGATATAGCAGCAACCCATCGCCGCGAACTTGGGGCTACTGCCGTAGTATGGAAGGCCCTATTACGAGGTGACATTGATATTTATCCAGATTACACTGGTACGCTATTTCGAGAAACTTTAGCAAGACAAGGATTAAGGACACTTGCTGATCTACGTCGCCGTCTTAAGGAAATGAATATCGAAATCACAAAACCTTTAGGATTTAATAATACCTATGCCTTTGGTATGAAGCGTACTTTTGCTGAAAAGCATAATATTAAAAATATCTCGGATTTAAATCAGCACCCCCAACTTAGATTAGGATTTAGTGACTCCTTTATGGCCCGTAAAGATGGATGGCCAAACTTACGCCGTGTCTATAAATTACCACACACAGATGTACGTGGTTTGAATCATGATCTTACCTATCAAGGGTTAGAAAAAAACGCGATTGATTTAACAGATACGTATTCGACTGATGCTGAGATTGCCTATTATGATCTGAGGATCTTAAAAGACGATTTAGAATATTTTCCTCGCTACAATGCGATCTTTCTATATCGTTCCGATTTAGTAAATAAAGCACCGTATTTAGTAAAAGCATTGCATAAACTGGAGGGCAATATCTCTGAATCAGAAATGATACAAATGAATATGCAAGCTAAAATTAATAAAATCTCTGAAAGCCAAGTAGCCGCTGATTTTTTAGCCCAAAAACTCAATATTCATGTTACTGTCAAACAAAGATCTTTATGGTACAAACTATATAAACTTACTTTGGAACATTTGTTTTTAGTAAGTATTTCATTATTTGCAGCAATCAGTATTGCTATTCCTTTGGGAATTGCAGCCTATAAGTATAGCCAACTCGGTCAAGTTATTTTAGGGATTATTGGTCTTATTCAAACTATCCCCTCATTGGCTATATTAGTATTTATGATTCCATTACTTGGAATTGGTAATGCGCCCGCTATTGCGGCTTTATTTCTTTATAGTCTGTTGCCTATTGTTCGTAACACTTATACTGGTTTACATGATATCGCACCAGAATTGCAAGAATCTGCTGAGGCTTTAGGTTTAGATCCCTATGCTAAAATGTTTCTGATAGAGTTGCCTTTAGCATCACGTGCTATATTTGCTGGGATAAAAACTTCGGCTATTATTAATATTGGTACTGCAACGTTAGGGGCCTTAATAGGTGCGGGTGGTTATGGGCAGCCAATTTTGACTGGGATTCGTTTGGATGATATGGGGATCATCTTGCAAGGTGCGATTCCTGCTGCTGTTTTAGCCTTATTAGTCCAGTTTTTGTTTGAGTTGTCAGAAAAAGTAATAGTTCCAAAAGGATTGCAAATTAAGTAACTGGAAATGTTAGTCGGATACGTCTACAAGTTGTGGGAACGATAAAAAAACATGAATGATGAAATTTTAAAATATACATACTGACAAGATGATGATATGTGGTTAGGATATCTTGATGAATATAATGATTATATGACTCAAGGAGACAGCTTAGATGAATTGCAAGAAAATTTGCTAGATATTTACAAAGAACTTACCAGTGGCAATATTCCTGCTGTCAGGCAGCATGGAGAACTATCAGTGGCATGTAACTTAATGAACTGATGCCAAGCATAATAGCAATCAGGCATCATCTGTTCCACTTTGTCTCTGTATGGTGTAATACATAACCACCTACCGCTATCCATCTTTAACCTTCAACTCTTCCCGCAGCAATCTTGGAATATATTCTGGAAGATCAGCGTTTTCTGGCAAGGCAAGGCGTATTCAACTCGGTTTTTATCATGGCTAAATAATAGCCAGCTACTATTATGCGGGGTTACTTCTACTTGAGATGTTACTACTATTGTGATATCTATCATCCAATCAAGCTTATAAACTCCTGTTTGAAGTTGAGACCATCTAGTTCCAGCTTGCTGGTACATACAGCAACTAAATGATAAGTATCCTGGCTTTGATCCTTATCAGTTAGCTTCTCAATGCCCTTTTTGTAGCCTATATAATAACCTATGTGTTCATTGATGGCATTGGCATCGATGGTGAATATAAGTGTCGATTTGTTGCAATTTAGTAGCCCATTCTTTAGCTTTAGCTTTACGGGGCTTGGATTGATGGCCAAAATAATAGATGGTATCGTAAGCAATATTGGACCTTACAATGGCATCAGCTCCAGTGCGAATAAAGGCCTTGTCATGCTCCTGATGCTGTTTTATGCAAGTTAGCACTTGCTTCAAGGCTACACTACCACAGATATGAGTCAGGCTCTTCAATCCAATACCGTATTCGCCAGTATTGGGATTGGTATACAACCAGATCATGCCAGTACGATATTTAGTAACTTGAATTTCTTCTTTGGCTAATAGGTATTCGATTTCATCTAAAATAACGCTATTGGCTTGGGGATTAAAGCCACTTTTGATAAAGATAAATTGGGGAGCACCTAAACGACCTATTTCACCGACTGTTTGATGTGCTGCTTTGTAACCCTTTCCAGAATAGTAATGCGCAACATCAAAACATACGTCAGAAAGGATAACTTTGGCCTGCTTGCCATTTAACATTGGGCTTATTTGACGCAAGTCTTTAAGAAAAATATCTCTATCTTTCAATATATTATATAACTCGCTTTCCCTTATTTGACGCAAATCCCCCTCTTTTCTTTCTGCATTCTTAAAAGCACTACGGAGAACTCCTTCACTAACTCCTACAAGATCAGCCAAGCCTCTAATATGTATACCGCAACGGCGTGTAGGTTTATGGACAAAGAAATAGACATTATCCGAAACCCGTCATTCCTGCGAAAGCAGGAATCTACACCTTAATAATTGCCTTATGTGAGTTAAGATGGGAGGAGGTTTCGGATAATGTCTAATGAATACGGCCTTCTTGGCCATGTTGCCAAACATCATCAGCTTCTGATTTTTCGTCTTTAGGCATTTCAAAAGTCCTCTAAGTAGTAGTCCAAAAATATTTTAACATTTTTGGTCTTAGTATCTTATTGATTTTTAGTGAAATAAAATGTTAAAAGACTTATGGGTATGTACTTAGCAGATTTTTATCAGCATATATAGCATAATAAAAATTGTTTTTAAATAACGTAATGTTAGTTGATGAATTAGACTGAACCAGTGCCTTATATTTAACGCATCACAGTTTTTAATATAGTTATTAACATAAAGTGGTGCCAAGATTTCTACATCAAATTTTTCCATTGTGGATATGCGAGTGGCTATTTCATAAAAATAACGAGATATACCTCCATATTTCTGACTTGAAAAAATTTGGTAGTCATAACAAATTTTCATTTAATCTCTATTCTTTTAATAAAAATAAAAGCTAAAATCATTGTAATCTTTTGTAGTTAAAACTGATTGTAGTGCAGCTATAACAGCTAATTTAATCAGATTGATGGTATGCAATTAATTCCAATATCTAAACCCTCTATCACCCCAAAAGAAATAGCATATGTTACTGATGCTGTCCAATCTGGTTGGGTATCTTCTCTTGGCAAATACATTAATTTATTTGAGAAACAATTTGCACACTACTGTAATACTCAGTATGCGCTAACAACTACAAGTGGTACAACTGCACTGCATTTAGCATTGATATCTTTAGGAATTAAAGCTGGTGATGAAGTAATTATTCCTGATTTTACTTTTGTTGCCACAGCTAATGCAGTGAAATATACTGGTGCTACAGTTGTTACAGTTGATATTGAAGCAGATACGTTGTGTATTGATCCCAAAGCTATTGAAGCAGCAATTACCCCAAAAACTAAAGCCATCATTCCAGTCCATGTTTATGGACATCCAGCCAATATGCCTGCAATTAATAACATTGCCCTAAAACATGATCTATTTGTGATCGAAGATGCTGCAGAAGCTCATGGAGCAATGATTAATGGCAAAAAAGTAGGTACTTTTGGAGATTGTGCTATCTTTAGTTTTTATGGTAATAAAATTATAACTACTGGTGAAGGGGGGATGATTACAACCAATAATCAAGCATTGTATGAAAGAATGCACTATCTTCGAGATCATGCCATGACACAAGATAAAAGATATTTTCATACGGAAGTTGGTTTTAATTATCGCATGACTAATCTACAAGCAGCTCTTGGCTTAGCGCAATTGGAAAGGATTGATGAGATAATTAGTAATAAGGCCCAAATATTTACCTGGTATCAACAAGAACTAGGGAATATCGCACAACTGCAACTTAATAGAACAGCTAATTGGGCTAAAAATGTTTATTGGATGGTATGCTTAGAAATCGCAGGCTGTAGCGAAGTAGACCGCAATCAGCTAATGATCAAGTTAAAAGAGCATGGTATAGATACCAGACCTTACTTTTATCCTATTTCTGATATGCCAATGTATCAACATACCAATACACCAGTTACTCATGATATTTATCAATGCGGAATCAATTTACCTTCGTACTTTGATTTAACGCAAAGAAAAATCGAGTTAATTTCTCAAACTTTAGTTAAAATTGTATTTGATTAACACATCTAAAAATGATTATATTTAGACTTAATAGATATATATCTAAGTAGGCTGGTAATGGTAATATATGACAAATGAAACTCAAATCGAAAGCTTCGTTACATGTGGATTTGTAAGCACTTTTTTGTGGGGGAGTGTTAAGAATGTAACCAATCCATAATTTGTATGTTAAAAAACGAAAGACACTTCAAAATGACTATAAATAACAAAAAATTAATAGTTTTTGGTGATAGCAGCTCATTTATAACGCATATTCTGTATAAGAAACTGGTGCAGGAAATTACAAATAGTAACTTTGAAATTGTGAAAGTAGTTAATACCACACCATTTATATCTACAAATTATACAAAGAAACTTCTTGTATTCATAGTAAAAAAGCTATTTAATCCGTTTGATAATAGGATAAAATATAATAAGTATCCAACTTTTTTACAGGACGTAGATAAAAGTTTGCTGCTTGAAACCGCTAATGTGAATGACAAAAACTTTATTGCAAAAATTAACCATATAAATCCAGATGTTGCTCTTTTAATTGGATGTCCACAGATTTTTAAATCTGAAATTATTGGTTGTTTTGCTAAAGTGATTAATTATCATAATTCTTTGTTACCTAAATACAGAGGATTAGAGGCAACCTCTTGGTCAATGCAATATAATGAAACCTATACTGGCTTTACTTATCACTATGTTGATAAAGGCATAGATACGGGCAATATTATCATTCAAGACCAAATAGAGATTGATTATGAAAAGTCTTCCCGTGAGCTAGAAATAGAAAAGACAAAATTAGCGGCAAAACAATTAACTAAATTATTATCTTTAGTGTTAGAAGGATACGAAGGCATAACGCAAAGTGGAGCAAATAGTTATTTCGGTAATAAAGACAAGGCAAAGTTACTCACACGACAAGAGCTTAAAGATAGACAAATGATTGAAAAATTAATATATATTTGGGGCGGTATATTTGTTCAGCAACATAAACGGACTATCTTTGTTACAAGGATAAAAAATGGCAAAATTACCAGAATTAACTATCTTCCACCTTTTGTTTTCTATCTATACCAAACTGTTAAATCAGTTTTTTCTTATAGTGGAAAGTCTGATACGCAATATTAGCGGTCGATTAGGCCAAAATTAACTCTCTAGTAATAAGTAGGGTACAAGAAAATAGCTTTATGGCAGGTAATCCAGCGAAAAAGATTAAAGACAGATTTAGTGACTATGAAACAGAACGTTAAAAAAATTGGAGTATTAGCTTTTTTAGGGGATGGACATAGCGGCGGCATTTGTCAATATAGTCAATCTCTTGTCGATGCTTTGGCAACCAATACCGATCAAAATATTCAGTATATCATTATCACCGATCATAATGAAAATTTTTTTGATCACTATAGGTTAGAAATAAGAAAAATAACCAGACCAAAGGCATCTCTAGTGGTAAAGATAACTAGATTAATTCAGCTTTACTTTAAAATTAAAAAACCATTATTTTTTAGTCAAGATGAGCTAGCAGCTTATGAAGACTTAGATTTATTTATCTGTCCAGTAATTTCTGCCTATCCACACTTTTATTTAAATAGACCTTTTATTTTTACCCTGCATGATCTACAGGAACGCTATTATCCCGAATACTTTACTTTAACAACGAGAATCATTAGATATGTATTAAATACTGTATTGTCTGCTACATCTACACACATTCTTTGTGAATCAAATTACGTCAAAACGGATATCGTAAAATTTCTCAAGCAAAAAGCAACTAAGATCTCTGTAATCCCTGCCCCACCACCCTCTAATCTTATTAATTTTACGTTTGATAATGATAAATTTGCTACAATTGTCGCTAAATATCAATTACCAGCCAAATACTTATTATATCCGGCCCAATTCTGGTATCATAAAAACCATCTTAAATTACTAGAAGCATTTAAGTTAATTACAAAACAACATGATGATCTGCATCTAGTCTTAACTGGCAGCAAAAAAAACAACTATCCCAATGTCATTGCTAAAATACAAGAGTTAGAACTAGCTGACAAGGTATTACACTTGGGTTATATTGCTTATGAGGATTTACCATACCTATATAAGATGTCGGCCATGCTGGTCATGCCAACTCTATTTGAAAGTATTAGCATTCCTATTTATGAAGCCTTTGCCTTACAAGTTCCGGTATGTGCCTCTAATGTAGTGGCCTTACCTGAGCAAGTTCAAGATGCTGGGCTATTATTTGATCCTAATGATACCACTGATATAGCTAATAAAATTATGCAGCTTTTGACTGATAGTCAGTTAAGAGAAACCATCGTAGCTAAAGGCTATGCAAAAATTTTAAATTTTAGTCATGGAAAATATAAAGACCAAATAATAGACATTATTCGAAACCTCCTCCCATTTTAACTCACATAAGGCAATTATTAAGGTATAGATTCCTGCTTTCGCAGGAATGACGGGGTTCGGATAATGTCTAATGAATGTAATAGACATTATTCGAAACCCTCTACCATCCTAGCAAACATAAGATGATTGTTAAGATATAGATTCCTGCTTTCGCAGGAATGACTGGTTTCCGATACTGTCTATTATATAAAATTACTGCATGAGTAGAATTATGATCACTGGTGCTACTGGAGCGGTAGGTACAAAACTTAGCAGCTATCTGCACACAATAGGCCATCAAATTATACCTGTAGCTAGAATGCCACGTGATGGAGTTATTGCTGCTGATTTACGTAATGAAGCTGCCATACTGCGTTTGGTAAAAGACTATACTCCAGATTTGATCTTACATCTTGCAGCGATTACAGATTTAAATTTTTGCGAACAACACCAAGCGGAAACGCATATAACAAACTATGGTATAACGGAAATTATTACCAGGGTTTGCTTAGAGTGTAAGACTCGGTTGTTATTTTTTTCGTCAGACTATGTGTTTGGTAAATATGATCATTCTTGGCAAGAAGATGATCCACCATGCCCAACAACTCAATATGGTATGGATAAAGCTGCTTCTGAGAAAATTATTCAAGAGCGACTTACCAATTATGCTATCGTACGCACGGCTCAACTATATGGTTTTACTAAAGACTTTGTTAGTTTAGTCTGTAATGCGTTACAATCCAAGCAAGAATTCCATGCCTTTGCCAATTTAGTTAATTGTCCGACTTGGATTGGTGATCTTTTTCCTATGGTTAATACCATAATAACTAATAATCTTGAAGGTATCTTTCATTGTGTAGGTCCGGAAGCATTATCTCGGTATCAATATGCATGTATAATAGCAACCAGATTTAATTTAGATATATCTTATATTAAACCTATCAATTTGGACTTTGCTATTGATATTCGCCCCCCTATCGTGCGACTTAATGGCACATCTACCTATAAAATTTTGCAAATTTCTCCAAATAAGTTACAAGATAATCTTCATTTTTGCTTCCCTTATATAAATTAAATAACTTATGAAATATATACCTTTCGCTGCATTATCACCAAACACAGTAGAACGCATAAAATATCTAATTCTTGCATCTTTAACCATAATTTTTATAGCAATATTTAGTGTGTCCTTGAGTTGGAGAGTTAGGGGAGACGCAGTCTTTTTACACTATCTTGCGTATTTAATTAATGAACATGGTTTTGTGCCATATCGTGATCTTTTTGAACTGAATATGCCAGGTACATACCTATTTCATATTATGATAGGAAAATTATTTGGTTACTCGACGTATGTACTGCGGGCGGTAAATATTGCCTGGCTTGCAGCCACATTGGTTATCACTTGGTTTATAATGCAGCCATTTGGAAAAAAGACCGCTGTTGCTGGCTGTTTATTATTTAGCATTATATATTTAGGTCACGGAACGGAGATGAGTCTACAAAGGGATTTTATTGTTATCTTGCCAATAGCTATTGCACTGTTGATTACTGTACAACGTCAACCTCATCATGCGGCAAATCTAACTCATTTTTTACTTGGCATACTCTTTGCCTTCGTAGCACTTGTTAAACCATATCATGCTATCGGACTTCCGGTTTTGATTGTATATAACTGTATGCAGGATGGCGATAAATCAGTAAGTGCATTATTTAAACCGTGTCTTGTAGGTGGAATATTGGCACTACTTGGTTTTCTATTAATCGTAATTATTCCTTTAATATGGCTGTGGCACATTGGCGCACTCGCAGTTTTTGGAGATATTTTTGCATCATATACACCACTATATGCGCAGATATCCGGCGATTTAACAATTCGCTCGACCTTTAGTCATATTATATATATTTTATATAGTTATACACATTTTATAAATATTGGTATGTTACTTTTAGCCTCTGGATTAGGTGCTTATATCTTTGTAACTAGACCTACATCTATTATAACTAAGCAGCTTGCGGTATTATTATTTTTGTTCTCTGTACTCTATGCACTCTCCGCTGGTATTGGAGGGAAATTATGGAATTACCATTTAATACCATATATGTATTTTGTAAGTTTAAGTGCAGCTATTACTCTCTATTCACCACCTTTGTTTGCAAATGTATATCGTTCTAATATTATACCTATATTAGTCTTTATCATGGCTATAACACCAATAGTTTTAAAAAGCACTGTGAAACATGTCATATTAAGATCTAAAAGCGCATATGAACTTTCTATAGAAATGCGAATGGATGAAATATCTACATATTTACAAACACATCTTGCAACAGGTGATAAGGTTCAACTATTGCATTGGGCTGGTGGAGTTATGGAGCCAATGTTAGCTGCGAAAGCAATCACGGCAACTCGCTATATTACTGATTTTCAATTTTATCATCACGTTTCTACGCCATATATTCAAAGTTTAAGAAAAGATTTTATGATAAGATTAAACAAAGCAATGCCAAAATTCATCATTGATGTGTACGCATTGCATAAGTTATCAGGAGCAGATACCTCGTACGAGTTTCCAGAATTGAAGGCATTTATTAAACAACACTATAAGAAAGACTATATAGGTAACAACGAATTCAATATTTTTCGCAGAAATGATGGTTAAAAATTTCTGATTCTATCGGTTGATGAAATCAGCACAATTTAAAATTAAAGACAATAATCATGCTTAAAGTCGCATCATTACACTATGGAGTCATCTTCAAAAAAGCCTTTTCCAAGCCACATATCTTTGCTGGATTTGTCAAAGACTTAACTGGCATTCAATTGGAAATCGATACCGTTGAAACTGAAAAGGCATTTGATCCACCAATCGGCAAAGTTGATTCACGGTTTGATTTATTTGCCGAAGATAAAAAGAATCGCATTATTGTAGACATTCAATATAAACGTTATCCCGACCATTACCACCGCTTTTTACATTACCATTGTGCCGCTTTATTAGAACTTGCCGGTTCCTTCAGGGAATACCGTCCCAATGTGCGTGTATTAACTATAGTAATTCTAACTTCAGGCGATCACCATAAAAAAGATGTATCAATCATTGATTTTGATCCAAAAGATCTGCATGGAAATAAATTAGGAGAAATTCCGCACCAGGTGCTTTATTTATGCCCAAATTATGCTGATGATAAAACGCCAGAACCATATAAAGAATGGCTCTATGCAATGCGTGATACGCTAAATGAAGAGGTAGATGAAACTCAGTATACAAATCCAACTATTCAAGAGGTTTTGCACACTATAGAGCGCGATACAATTTCACCACAAGAACGGGCACGAATGTTTGATGAATACGGCGACGCAGCACTTAAACAAGATGAATTTCAGAAAGGTTTAGTGGCAGGTGAATCAAAAGGTATCCAGCAAACGGCAATTGCTATGTTACATGAAGGTATGGATGTTGCTTTAATTCAAAAAGTTACTGGCCTTAGTACAGAAATATTGCAGCAACTTAAGGATTCATGGTCTACTAAGAGTTAGGATAGATCAGTTTTGGTTGCTGCAATAACAATTAAAAGCGGTGTGCAATTTTTGTGCTGCAAACTTTAATAAAATTCTTAACTATATATAGTATGATCAAATATAATGTGATCTATAATTATGGGTTATTTATGGTATGCTAAATATTCAATCTTATAGACATTTTTTCCATATTTTATTTATTAGTATTGTTGTTGTGATTTTAGGAATAGCTAGTCTTAAGGCGATACAATGGACTGCTAATGTATAGGAAATCCATCCTACAGTGTTTACGATGATATTTTTAGTGAACCTATTGGCAAATTAGTGATTAATGAACTTTCTATACAGATGATTGTAGTAGACTCAAGAAAAGAGAATATAATAAGATGGATAACATTGCAAAATATAGAACAATAATACAAAATGTTATTTTAAAATATGGCAATATTCATCTTGATCCAATCTTTGATGAAAAGAATGACCGTTATGTTTTAATGCAAACAGGATGGGATAGAGGACATCGTATTAGGGGAAATCTTATTTATATAATTTTACATAATGGAAAAGTTTATATTGAATACGATGGGATAGAGCATGGCATTACTGATGACCTTGTTATAGCAGGTATTCCCGAAGATCAGATAATTCTTTCGTACATATCAGAATTGAAAACTGCCTAGCATAATGATAATTAAAAATAATCCGAAATATGCTTAAAGTAGCCTCGTTACATTATGGAGTCATCTTTAAAAAAGCCTTTTCCAAGCCACATATCTTTGCTGGATTTGTCAAAGATTTAACTGGCATTCAATTGGAAATTGACACCGTTGAAACTGAAAAGGCGTTTGATCCACCAATCGGCAAAGTTGATTCGCGGTTCGATTTATTTGCCGAAGATAAAAAGAATCGCATTATCGTAGACATTCAATATAAACGTTATCCCGATCATTATCATCGCTTTTTACATTACCATTGTGCCGCTTTATTAGAACTTGCCGGTTCCTTCATGGAATATCGTCCCAATGTGCGTGCATTAACTATAGTAATTCTAACTTCAGGCGATCACCATAAAAAAGATGTATCAATCATTGATTTTGATCCAAAAGATCTGCATGGAAATAAATTAGGAGAAATTCCGCACCAGGTGCTTTATTTATGCCCGAATTATGCTGATGATAAAACGCCAGAACCATATAAAGAATGGCTCTATGCGATGCGTGATACGCTAAATGAAGAAGTCGATGAAACGCAATATGCAAATCCAACTATTCAAGAGGTATTACATACTATTGAGAGCGATACAATTTCACCACAAGAACGGGCACGAATGTTTGATGAATATGGCGATGAACAAATTAAGCAGGATAAATTTGCTAAAGGCAAAGCCGAAGGGTTAGCAGAGGGCGAAATCAAAGGTAAAACTGAAACTGCACTTGCTATGTTGCGCAAAGGTGCTGATCTTGCATTCATTCAAAAAGTTACTGGCCTTAGCTTGGAAAGATTGCAGCAACTTAAGGATTCATGAGCTACTGCTCATGTAGAGGATTTCTACTCAAAATTATAATTCTACTTTGTCAGATTAGAATTGTAGGTTATATCGTTCCCACGCAGAGCGTGGGAACGATCACAATGTGACAAAGTAGAAATAATCATAGTATAGTATCAAATGGATGGTGGGTTTCGCTTTTTCTTTACCCATCCTACGAGCTATAAAATGAATTATATGGGCAAAAACGAGTTCAATATTTTTCGCAGAAATGATGATTAGGCAATTATATTTTTATTTAGGCTATACGTTGGTAAATATATAGAATATGGAAACTCGCCGTTGTATGAACTGTCGCAGTTCACATTTGGAACGGTTTATTGATCTTGGTAGGCAACCGAATGGAAATGTCTTTCCTAGCCTCAATGAGCTTGATAACGAACAGATGTTTCCTTTTGTGATGTTGGTCTGTACCCAATGCTGGCAAGTACAATTGGAGGAATTTCCACCAGTTGATGCCATGTTCGCAAATCATCCTTATATAACTGGTTTAAATCAACCAATAGTGGCCCACTTTGAGCACCTTGTAGATAACATAGTGCAAAAATATGCTATTGCACCTAATAGCTTAATATTGGACATTGGAGCCAATGATGGGACTTTGCTACATAAATTTCGTAAGCACAAGATGCGGGTACTGGGTATTGATCCGTGTACCCGTACCAATCAATTAGCTCAAGACAAAGGTATTACTGTCTTCGAAGCTTTTTGGAACCAGCACAGTGCTAAGGCAATGCAACAGCTTAGTATCTATCCTGATCTAATCACTGCTACAGCAGTATTCTATCATGTAGAAGATTTGCATAGCTTTGTACAGGGATTACAAACCATTATGAAGCAGGATACGATCTTTTGCACCCAATGTATATATTTAAAAGATCTGATTGATCAGGTGCAATTTGATCATTTTTATCATGAACACACACTGATTCATGCCATTACTCCGCTTGAAAATCTTTTTTCGCAATATGGATTACGCTTATTAGATGTTGATTTTTCTTCAATTCATGGCGGTTCTTTTGTCTTATATGTTGGCCGCAAAGAATCACGTTTTCCAACCACCAGCAATATTGCTGCTGCTATTGCTAATGAAAAAGATGCTGGTTTGAATTGTCTGCAAACCTATCTTGATTTTTCTAAAAAGGTGGATGCAAATAAGCAACAACTAATGTCAGTTTTAAGAGACATTAAAGGTGCCGGTAAGCGTATATTTGGTATGGGTGCGCCATTAAAAGCTAGCACTCTGTTAAATTATTATGGTATAGGGCCAAATATAATTGAATGCTTAACTGAAATTAATCCACATAAAATTGGTAAGTATAGTCCTGGTATGCATATCCCGATTATCTCTGAAGATACCGTCACTGAACAGCCAGACTATTACTTATTACTGTCCTGGAATTTTGTCGATTACTTTATTGCAAAATATGCAGATTATCTTAACGCTGGAGGTAAGTTTATTATTCCCCATCCAACCGTTAAGATAATCGGCAAAAAAAGTCAATAGCAATGACCAGAAGTTAAATAGCTTATTTAATGATAAAAATAACATGCAGCTTCTATTTATTAATGATATTTTAGGCAAAGACTGTATAGGTCGAGTACCGTTAGGAATCCTTTATCTTGCGGCTGCTTTGAAGCATGCAGGTCACATAGTTGATTTAGTAGATACAACACCATTTTCTGTTATCAAAAAAATTGATGATTTTGCCCCAGATGTGTTGCTCTTTTCAGTACGTTCAACCTATCAAGGCATGTACGCAAAATTAAACCAGAACATAAAACAAAAATACCCCAACATCTTTACAATTTTTGGTGGGCCACATCCTACATTTTACCCGCAATTAATATATGATGATAAAGCGATCGATGCGGTTTGTATAGGCGAAGCTGAAGACGCAATCGTTGATTTTATACAGCGGTTCCAGGATCAAGGGGATTATCATCTAACACCTAATTTCTGGGTTAGAACACAAGGTAAGTAGTAGTCCAAAAATATTTTAACATTTTTGGAACAAGTATCTTCTTGATTTTTAATGAAACAAAATGTTAAAAGACTTATGGGTATGTACTTAAGATTTATCAAAATCCAGTTAGGAAATTAATTGAAAACCTTGATACTATCTTATTTCCGGATAGAGATCTGCTAAATGCTTATCCTATCACCAGAACTTTTCCCATCAGAAATTTTATTACCTCAAGGGGATGCCCATATAATTGTACCTATTGTTTTAATCACGCCTACAACAAAATTTATCAGGGACTTGGCAAGCGCATTAGAAGGCGTAGTGTTGATAATGTTATAGCAGAGATAGAAGAGGAGCAGAAACAACATCCGTTTCAGGTAGTTCATTTTGAGGATGACATCTTTGTAATGCAAGGAAAATGGCTGGAAGATTTTGCATTAAAATATAAACACAAGATAGGTTTACCATTTGTTTGTAATGCACGAGCAGAGTTAGTAACAGAAAAAAATGTTGCCTATATAAAAAATGCTGGATGTATCGCAGTATGGATAGGAGTAGAAGCGGGTGATGAAGTAGTTAGAAAAGAACTGCTGAACCGTAATAATACGGATAGTGTTACAATTAATTGTGTCAGATTGTTGCAGAATGCAGAAATATCTATCGTCACCGAAAATATTCTCGGACTTCCAGAAACTTCCATTGCTGATGACTTTAAAACCCTAGAACTGAATAGAATGTTAAAACCAAGTTATGCTAATCCATCAATTTATCAGCCTTATCCTGGTACTGCATTGGGAGATCATGCACAAATAATTGGCGAATTTTCAGGAAACTATACTGATATAAAAGATTTTTTTAGCGACAGTGGCTTGAATCTCAAACACAAAAGAGAATTAGCAAACCTTAACTATTTGTTTTCTTTCTGCGTAGAATACCATCACATTAGCCCTTGGTTATTGAATAAATTAATTCGGCTACCATTTATGCGATTACCATTTCAAGGTATATATCTTTTATGGAAAAGATATGCTTTGACCAATAGAATATTTTCTATGAAACTAAATTTAAAACAATGGTTTCATATCATCTACAGAGTTATTTTCCGTTGAATATTTCATTAGATATTATCCGCAACTCTTTATCCGTCGAACGCAATAGATTCCTGCTTGCGCAGGAATGACGGAGCCAGCCGTAAATGTAATACATGTTTATCCGCAACCTGATCAGCATCGAACGTTTGATATGCAAGATCTGAATGTGATAGATGAAATTTTAGATATCCAACTACCTATCCAAAAAATATTTTTATTTTAATTTCTCATCCATTATATTATTTTTATGTAACTACCTCAGCCATACCCAAAGAAAATCATAAGTAGAGACGCAAGATTTTGCGTCTGTACATGCAAAATTTTGCGTCTCTACCCATCCCACCGACTACCGTGCTATTTCATCCGGAATGTTTTTTTGCATCGAGTTAGTATGGTATATTTCGAAGATGGTAGGTAGTTACAAATTTTTATGATAAATAGTGGTTATGAAAACATCACTTATCATTCCGTTTAAAAACGAAGCAAAGTATGCAGAAATAACTATGAATACTGCATATAGCTATTTATCCAAGCATAAAATAGATTTTGAACTGATTGCGGTTGACGATAGTACTGATGGAACTTGGGAACTTTTGCAAGCCTTTGTTAATTTACACCCAAATGTTATCGCCGTAAAAGGTGGAGAACCGCCAGGATATGGCAAAGCCTTGCAAAAAGGCTTTCAGGTCGCTACTGGCGATATTCTTATTCCATTCAATGGTGATCTCAGCGATTCACTGGATGATGTCATAGCATATATTCATTTGATAGAAAATGGCTATGATATGGTCTTTGGCTCGCGGTTTATGGCGGGAGCAAAGGTCGCTAATGCTCTCACGGCAAAAAGTTTAATATCACAACTAGGCAACGCATTCTTTCAAATACTTTTCAGTGCCCATTGTAATGATATTACCAACTCTTTTAAGGCTTATCGCAGAAATGTGCTACAAGATATTAAACCAACAGCTAATGGATACAATATTAATATGGAGATAGCTTTAACAGGCATTTTAAAAAAATATAAATATACAACAATACCTATTGCCTGGACAGAACGAAAATATGGACGCTCTAAAATGTCAATGCTTAAAAATATCCCAACATATCTATTTACTGCATTTAAACTTAGATTATTCTAAACGCAAATAATAGACATTATCCGAAACCCGTCATTCCTGCGCAAGCAGGAATCTATTACTCGACTATCTAGTTTTTGGCTTGACAAACGGTACATACTTTGTACCATCTACTTGGCTATAGATTCCTGTTTGCGCAGGAATGACGAAGATCGTAGGTTTTTGCGAGAATCTCCATTTCGTCATTCCTGCACAAGCAGGAATCTATTGCGTTCAACTGATAAAGAGTTTCTGGTAATGTCTATTTTGGTATTAAATTTGGAACACAAAAACTTTTAAGATGTATTTTTACGCAAAACTTGGAAAACGATTAAAAATAATATGAATATTATTGGTATATCTGCATACTATCATGATAGTGCTGCCGCTTTAATCCGCTCCGGTAACATTATTGCAGCAGCTCAGGAAGAACGCTTTACGCGCAAAAAACATGATGCTAGTTTTCCAATAAATGCTATACGCTCCTGCCTTGAAATTGGCCAAATTTCTATGGCGGAAATTGATTATATTGTATTTTATGATAAGCCATTGTTAAAATTTGAACGTTTACTTGAAACCTATTTAAGTTTCGCTCCCAAAGGCTTGCGTTCTTTTATACAAGCTATGCCCGTTTGGCTTAAAGAAAAATTGTATTTAAAAAACTTGCTCAAAAAAGAATTAGCAGCTATAGACACAACTCAAGCACAATTACCACCATTATTATTTACCGAACACCATCAAGCACATGCAGCTTCGGCTTTTTTCCCCAGTCCGTTTCAAAAAGCTGCCATATTATGTCTGGACGGTGTAGGAGAGTGGGCGACTACTAGTGTATGGCTAGGTGAAGATAATCAGCTAATTCCGCAATGGGAGATTAAATTTCCACATTCATTAGGATTATTATACTCAGCATTTACCTATTTTACTGGCTTTAAAGTTAATTCTGGTGAATATAAACTCATGGGTTTAGCACCTTATGGGGAACCAAAATATGTACAAACGATTTTAGATAATTTAATTGACCTGAAAGCAGATGGTACCTTTCAGTTAAACATGGCATATTTTAACTATGCTATAGGTCTTACCATGACTAACCGTAAGTTTGCTAAACTATTTGACGGTCCACCCCGCCCAAAAGAAGGGACATTAACACAACGCGAAATGGATATTGCCCGTTCCATCCAAGCGGTGACTGAAGAAGTAGTGCTGCGTTTAGCACGTACTGTGCGGCAAGAATTAGCAGTAGATTATTTATGTCTAGCAGGTGGGGTGGCTCTTAATTGTGTTGCCAATGGTAAGTTATTACGAGAAAAATTATTTAAAGATATTTGGGTACAACCAGCAGCCGGTGACGCAGGAGGCGCCTTAGGTGCTGCTCTTAGTACTTGGTACCAATATTTAAATAAGCCAAGGCAAGTCAATGGCAAAGATATGATGCAAGGAGCTTATTTAGGTCCGCAACCAACTGAATCACAAATTCGTAATTATCTGGATGCTATTGATGCTCCTTACGAATATTTAGCAGATAATGAATTGAATGCTAAAGTAGCTAATGTTTTAGCTACTGAAAATGTTGTAGGTTGGTTTCAAGGACGGATGGAATTCGGCCCGCGTGCTTTAGGAGGGCGTTCTATTTTGGGCGATCCCCGCAGCCCTAAAATGCAATCGGTAATGAATCTTAAAATCAAATATCGCGAATCTTTTCGCCCATTTGCTCCATCCATCTTATATGAACGTGTCAATGATTATTTTGAGCTTGATAAAGCCAGCCCCTACATGCTAATGGTTGCTTATGTACAACCAGCGTTGCGCCTACCAGTGACAGAATCTCAACAACATCTATTCGGAATTGATAAACTCCTAATATCACGTTCTAGCTTGCCTGCTATTACGCATTTAGACTATTCAGCACGTATCCAAACGGTGCATCCAGATACCAATCCCAGATATTATGCCTTGCTCAAACAATTTGAACAGCTAACTGGTTGTCCAGTGTTAGTCAATACCTCATTTAATGTCCGTGGTGAACCATTGGTCTGTACCCCGCAGGATGCCTATCAATGTTTTATGCGTACCGAAATGGATTACTTAGTGTTGGAAAATTTTTTACTGTCTAAACACAACCAACCTAAATGGACTAAAGATGCAAGTTGGCAACAAGAATTTGAATTGGATTAATTGATAGTCATTAATATGTATATAGAAATACCAGATCTAAAAGGCTTACGTGAATTTGGCTTAATTACTGGAGCTATGTTCATAGGCCTATTTGGGTTAATATTACCCTGGTTACTTAAAGTTACTATGCCGCTATGGCCATGGATTATTGCCGGAATCCTATGGAGTTTAGCTTTATTAATACCATATGGATTAAAATGGATTTATTACGGCTGGATGTTAGTCGCAATGGGCATAGGTTGGATAAATACCCGCCTTATTTTAATCATTGTATTTTACTTAATTATGACACCTATGGGCTTATTAATGCGGTTGTTTAACCAAAACCCGCTTAAAAATAAACCATCTCATGTTATAAGTTATCGTCATATAACGCAACTGCGTTCACCTAAACATATGGAGTACCCATTCTAATGCTAGAATTATTACAGGATCTTTGGGAATTTATGAAAGTACACAAGAAATATTGGCTAGCCCCAATTATCATCGTATTGTTATTGTTAGGCGGCTTGATTGTATTAACACAAGGGTCGGCTGTTACGCCGTTTATTTATGCGCTTTTTTGATTAATAACAGTCCCATATTATCTATGAAAGTACTTAAAAATATTGCATTTACAATAATAATATTTATTGTCTTCCTAGTGCTTTTAGAATTGCTGTTCAGAGGTGTTAAATTTTTTGTTAGAACTCCTGAGATAATTTCTGATAGTACATTAGGATGGGTTCATAACACCCAAATGAAGCAGCATATTAAATATAATAAATGTGGAGAAAAAGTTGTAAGGCATCCGGCAACGCATAGATTAATAAATAAATTTCCTAAATATCCAGGTAATAAAAAGATTCTGTTTATTGGCGATTCTTTTACTCATGCCCACGAGGTATCTACAGGTCGAGCATATTATGATGTCTTTGAAGAGAATGTAAAGAATACATATTCTGTATATGCAGCAGGCACGGGCGGTTTTGGTAACTTGCAAGAATATATGACTTTAGTATCTATATTTAAAAAAATACGGCCTGATATTGTAGTTTGGCAATTGTGTGGTAACGATATAATTAATAACGTCTATGAATTAGAAACAGTGTCATTGCATGATAACAATCAACGGCCAAGACCATATTTTAATTTAGAGACTAACCAAATAGAAATGAAAGATCCTCGACCTTGGCTATTTATTTGGAGTCATGGACTCAGATTTGTTTTCTATAGATTAATAATTTTAGATTGGCAGTATCATTTTTTGGGTTTGCCTGATTTATGGGCTGCAACCATCGCTTTAGACCCTAAGGTGCATGATAAATACGCTAAACAAGGTCTAACAATATTAAGTAAACTGCTAGGTGATGCTATAAAAAGATTTCCTAATACTAAGTTTTATGGTTTTGCAGTTGATAATAATAAATATGACCATGAGTATGAAAACATTTTTATAAAACATGGTATGGTATATTTTAGCAAGTTTCACCAACATGTTGACAATGTTGCAAACATTAACTGTCTTCCCTTAGATGGGCATTGGAATCATTTGGGTAATGAAATAGCAGGCAATATATTAACTAAACTGTTAGCAAATCATTAAGAGCCGTAGCCGTAAGGCGAGAGCATCCCACCATAAAGATTCGTGTCATTTATGCTATATACAATTTTGAAAAGGCGGGATGCTCCCTCCCTACATGCTTTACTACTTTAAAATATAAAATTATGTATTTATGAAAAATTTGCAAACACTTTTAGACTTAAGCAAGTATTACACGCTAATAGCCGTTAATATCTTTAATGTTATCATATTACTTTTAATATTAAATGCGGCTGCCTGGTTAGCAATCCAAATATATAAAGCGTTTGAGCCATCATATGATTTAGAAGCACTGCAACAAGTCTATCCCAACATGACAAAAGCTGATATTGCGTTATTATTGAATGAGACTTGGCAACGTCCTTGGCAATACGAACCTTGGGTTAGCTTTAAAGAAAGACCTCGAACAGGAAAATTCGTTAATATTAGTGAAGCAGGCTTTCGCCATTCTTATCGCAAGAATCTGAACTTAAATTCTCCAGGTTTGAACATTTATGTATTTGGTGGCTCTACCATATTTGGATATGGTGTCGATGATGCTGCCACTATTCCATCTCATTTACAAAAACATCTTGCTATCCGTTATCCTAAGAAACAAATCAATGTGTTTAATTTTGGTAGAGCTTATTATTATTCAACTCAAGAGGTTGCTCTTTTAATACAACTACTGCATCACAACCATAAACCAGCCATTGCAATATTTATTGATGGACTTAATGAAGGGCAAATAGCTCCTAAATATTCACAAGCAATGTCTGTTATGTTTACCGCATATAATTACCAACATTATAATTTGCTAAACCATTTTGCACAAACAACTACATTAATGCGTGTATTACGTAAAATAATGGTTATTACTACACCACATAGGCAGGTTCTTAATCCCACACAAGGATATCAAGAGTATTTAAGAAACAAAGAAATTATCACCCTTCTCTCAGTTAAGTATAATTTTATACCATACTTCTTTATTCAACCGGTTCCAGGGTACCATAATAATTTTCTTGTGCATAAATTTAGCCCCAAATCACCATTATGGACATTGGATCTGAATAAAAGAATGCAATTACTAGATAAAACGGTAAATAGCAAAAATTCATTCAGTATAACCAATTTGTTACAAAATTACCCATCCCAACCTTTTGTTGATGATGTTCATTATACAGCGGCTGTATGTAACTTAATTGCGACCGCTATCGCACAAAAGATTCACCTACCATAACCATGTGGCATAAAATAAGCCAACTTAAAAACCATCAAGGTTTTAGGAAATACCTTGCCAATACTTCGTGGTTAATGGCAGAGCGTATCTTGCGTATAGTAATTCTTTTATTTGTATCAGTCTATATGGCACGTTATTTAGGCCCCAAACGCTTTGGTCTTTTAAATTATGCCAATAGCTTTGTTGGGTTATTTGTAGCATTAGCTACCTTGGGCTTAGATAGCATTGTTGTGCGTGCATTAGTAACAACACCAGAACTGCGAGGAGAAATATTAGGTACTGCTTTTGGCTTGAAAACAATCGGTGCTATTTTTATGTGGGTGATCATATTAGTCGCTGTCCCCATGACTCGTAATGACGCTCAAACAAATACTCTGATTGCCATTATTGCTTTCGCAGTCATCTTTCAAGCATTTAATGTCATTGATTTTAATTATCAAGCAGCAGTGAAATCCAAGTATGTGGTTTATGCCAAATTAGTTCAACTGATTATTTCTTCTATTATTAAATTAAGTTTAATTGTTAGCGAAGCCTCATTAATTTGGTTTGCTTGGGTGTATTGTGTCGATGCCATTGTATTAGCGGCAGGATTAACTATTATATATTTCCATAATGATAACAAATTTTCCGTGTGGCACTGGAGGTGGCCACTGGCCAAGCAATTGTTATCTGAAAGTTGGCCTTTGATAGGCTCTCTTATCATGACTCTTATGTTTATGAATATCGATAAAGTAATGCTCAAAGAACTTGCAGGTGCAAGCTCTGTTGGTATATATACAGTTGCATCACAACTTAGCAGTGCGTTCTATTTTATTCCCGTAGTTATATCAGACTCACTATTCCCAGCAATCCTTAAAGCAAAAGCAAATCCAGAAGTATTCCGTGCTAAGATCAAACAATTATTTAGATTATTTTTTATTATCGCTGTAAGCATATCCATCATTATAACCTTTATAAGTGAATGGATAATCGATTTACTTTATGGACCTGAATACCATCAAGCGGCAAGTGTCTTAAATATTCATATTTGGACAACCGTCTTTGTTTTCTTAGGTTATGCAAGTACCAAATGGTTATTAGTAGAAGGCAAACAACAAATTCAATTTTTCAGAGCATGTATTGCTTTAGTTACAAATATAATTCTTAATTACTTTCTTATTATTAAATATGGTATTACCGGAGCTTCTTATGCGACTTTAATCTCATGGATAATTGGAATGTACGTTTTTCATTTTTTTAACCACAGTACCTTTGAGTTATTTATATTAAAAACAGAGGCTATCTTATTTTTTGATATAATCAAGCTCTGTACAAGACCGTTGTGGCCCAAAGGTTAGTGATTTTTAATTGATTGATTTATAAAAGCTATTCACGAGTAACAGTTGAATTATAATGATGAACAAAATTCCAAATGGCACCAATATGGTTTGTCAACTTTTTAGAAAATGCGAGTGTCTTTCTGACTAAACGTGACACTCTCTGTCTTAAAGTGCAATTGAATCTTTCAATGCAATTAGTTCTGCCAGTATTTTTGCCTACTGCATGATATCTTTTGGATGGAAATATTGCATTGTAAGAACCCCCAAAAATCGGTATAAGAAACAGCACAAAGCTATTTTTTTACGACATTTGATGAGCCGCATTTTGGACATATCATCTAAACTGTCTCGATTATATTTTTTGTTGATTGTTGATATCTATGTAGTATATCATATCACTAACCTTTGAGCCACAATCGGTAAATACAAATTGTTTTCGCAGCGCCGCCCTTTAAAAGAGGTAAGTAGATGGGTTTTGATCCTGCCTTTATTGACTGTGAGATTAAGTAAAGGATTGCTTCAAAAGCCTTAGAAAGTGTTAGTGTACGCCGATTAGAAAATTGGGTATTGGAACATTTTGGTAAATCGGCTTTTGCACGGAGAAATATGGCTTTGGGTTCTAAGAAAAAGTCTTAAAATATGCATAAAAAAATGTGATACATGTGGCCATTAGGTTGAACTACCTACTGGCAAGGTTTGTGCCCACGCAGAATTGGCAAATAATTTGCCTTTGTTATTTGGTCTACGTAAGCAAAAAACCAACCTACAATTCTAGCCCCTACCTTTCCACGGTACCAACCAACGCTCCATCCATCGCATTAATATATCAATACCAAAGCCAATAATACCTATTAGAATAATGCCTAAGATCACTATATCAGTCTGCTGAAACTTAGAAGCAGCCATGATCATCATCCCCGCCCCTTTTTCTGCTGCCACTAGTTCTGCCGCTACTACAGTCCCCCAACACACCCCCATAGCGACTCGAGCACCAGTAAAGACCTCTGGTAGACTATTCGGGATAATCACAAATCGCATAATTTGTGATTTATTAGCCCCTAATGAATAGGCAGCATGGATTTTAGAAATCTTGATACCAGAAACACCAGCACGAGCTGCAATGGCCATAATCCAGAGTGCAGCTAGAAATAGTAAGATAATTTTTCCTAATTCGCCTATCCCAGCCCAGATGATTACTAATGGAATTAAGGCTAATGGTGGCACTGGACGCATAAATTCTACGATAGGATCAAACCAGCCTCGAAACCAATTGGATAGGCCCATTGCATAGCCTAAAGGAATGCCTAGTAAAGCCCCAAGGATAAAGCCAATTATGACGCGAAATACTGAAAATCCTAGATGGGCAAATAGGGTAAAGTTCTTAAAACCGTCAGTAGATATTTCTATGAGCCGTTTCCAAACGGCTTCAGGGGCTGGTAGCCATATTGGTTCCATTTGCCAACCCTTATTAGGTATTAAATTTAGAGTGCCTTTAGGGGTTATTGAGACCTGTATGTCGTTGAGAGATATAGATTCATCAGCTTTAATCGGTTGTTCGTTGATTGCAATAATTTTAGCTCCTTGTTTGCGTTTGATAGTGTCATTGCGATCCCATCTTAATAATCTAGTTCGATAGGCTTTTATAGTGATGACATCGTTTTTAGCAAAGCCAGCTCCAGTTTTGATTCTAGGCTTGGAGACTTTTTGACCGCTTGCATACACTAATACGGTCACCGTTGCAGTATCCTGAATTCCAGTTTTGGTTGTGGCTGTATAATTAAAACTCGTTTGTCCTATAAATGGCCCTGGTACATGTAGGAAAGTTGGTAATAGCTTTGAACCTGTAAAGGCTCCCCACAGAATAAAAATCATAATAATAGAGAGTATGGATGCTATAGGATCAGCTACTACTGTGCTTTCATCTCCAAAAGTTACTGATTTTAGGGATGTGAAATCTTGTTTAGGAGTTAAGAATTGCCTAAAAAGGCGGGTAATAATGGAGGATATCAGGATAAGGCCAATATAGGCCACTATATAGGGTATTGTAATAAGAATAGTCTTTAAGATGGGCAGCAATTCTGCAAGTAAATTCATAATATGTATTAGCCTGGATTCATAGATTTATTAACCTGTGTGATTACCCATAATTTGTTCTTCCATATCCCAAATCATGGCAAGAATTTCTTCTCGAATGTGACTGTATTGGTGGTGTTTTTTCAATTGGCGTAGATCTTGATTTACTCCTAATCTAGCAAAAGGTAGATTATATTCACAATGTATATGGCCAGGACGTGGGGCCATGACTAAAAGTCGCTCCCCTAATAGTAAGGCCTCTTCTACAGAGTGGGTAATCAAAATAATCGTTTTATGAGTTTCTTGCCATAATTTGAGGATTAGAGATTGCATCTTTTCTCGAGTTAAAGCATCTAATGCTCCTAGAGGTTCGTCCATTAGGATTACGTCAGGATCGTTAGCTAAACAACGTGCTAAAGCAACTCGTTGCTGCATTCCACCTGAAAGTTCATATACGGCTTTATCTTTAAAATCTTGAAGTCCCACAGTATTTAGTAAATGATCTACGATCTCTTGGATCTTAGATGGGGACATGCCTTGCATTTTGGGGCCAAAACTTACATTTTGGTATACATTCATCCATTCAAATAAGGCCCCTTGTTGAAAGACCATCCCCCGTTCAGCACTTGGGCCGGTAATTGGTTTATTATTTAGGGTTACTTGTCCAGATGTGGGGGTCAAAAAGCCAGCGATAATGTTTAATAAGGTCGTCTTGCCGCATCCAGATGGTCCAAGTACCGAGATTAGTGCGCCGTTGTTAAGTTCTAGAGAGATGTTGTTAAGTGCTTGTATTGAGCTACCGTTTGGTAGTTCAAATTGCATAGATACTTGGTCAATATGTAATCCAGTAGTTTTCATGTTGAGCTTTGAGGAATCAGCGAGGGATAATGGGTTGATCATTCCCATGTTATATGTGTATACATGTTGATACTTCACAACAGAATTTTGATCTACGCAAAAACACTACCTGTTCCCACAATAGTGCTGTAGGTGCGATTAGCTTTAGTGTAATTTTAAACAAAGGTTGTTGTTGATAAATGCGATTACGCTATGGCTAATCGCACCTACCGTACTATAGATTGCTATCTATAGATTATAGAAGATTATAGAAGATTATAGAGTATTCAGTGATTACAGATTATTCATCAGTTGCAGCTTTTGGAGCTTGTGAACTTTCAGTATCATCAGGCTTGGGTTTTGCCATTGCTGAAGGTAATGATGGCGAAACCGGTGGCATAGGAGCATATTGATTCATACGTTTTTGCCAATCTACACGTCGTGCTTCCATAGCCTCTCTTCGAGCCTGCATACGCTTTTGAAATTCAGCGCGTCTTGCTTCCAATAGCCTCATCGATTTTTCACGCTCTGCCTCAGAACGCTTTATCATCTCCTGCATATTTGGTGCGGAACTATTAACATTTCCAGGATAACCCCAAGGGCCATTCCAAGCAGGCCGGCGTGGAGCATAATAATTCCAAGGGGAGCTATAACCTGGATATCTATTGTAACCATTATAGTTACGAGCTTGATAAGCAGGATTATAATATGGTGCTGCAACATAAGGTCTTACAGGATAATGTCTTCCTACATAAGGGGCTGAATATATGGGGGCATATCCTCTCCAATAGGGATTCCCCCCATAAGGTCCCCATGCGTGGCTAGATAAAGGGATACAAAGCGGAGCTAGTAACAAAAAAGTATTTAAGATTTTACTCACTATAATTATACCTAAATTTAATGTTTAAATTAATACCTAAATTATATTGTAACGATTTTTAGAAATAATGCAAATTATAGTACCTTTTACAATATCCCACACTATTTGGCTATGGCTACAAGCAAATTGCTCTAAATAAAAATTATTGTATCCATTTGCCATGGTTGTGGCTCAAAGGTTAGTGATATGATATACCACATAGATATCAACAATCAACAAAAAATATAATCGAAACAATTTAGATGATATGTCCAAAATGCGGCTTATCAAATGTCGTAAACAATGGCTTTATTCGTAATGGGAAACAAAAGCACCAATGCAATGACTGTTACTGTC
>LFCU01000003.1 GCA_001044195.1 Candidatus Achromatium palustre | reverse complement strand
CAAGATGTACCGTTACCAGATGATTTAAGGCAATATTTTGAACGCAATTCTTAAAGAGCAAATCGGTAATCTTGCATCTAAGCATATTAGACATTATCCGAAACCAGTCATTCCTGCGAAAGCAGGAATCTATACCTTAATAATAGCCTTATGTTTCTTAATCTGGTATAGGGTTTCGGATAATATCTAGTATTATAAAATAGTTATACGTCTACAGAAAGCGGTAGAATCAGAAAATACCCCCTACGTATTATCTTTTTACATGCTCTAATCATTCATCCATATCACCAATCTCTATAATCCATTCCCCTGTTTGCAACAAATTTAAGGCATCTGGAAACACTTTAATAAAAACTTGTCGTAACCTGCGATTGGTAAGATTACCACAAGTTATCCTGAGCAAACGTGGCGGGACACCATGCTGTAAGATCATTTCTACAAAATCGCTATCCTTGCTTACTATGACTACATCGCTGTTTTTTCTAGCTGCATCGAAGATTTGTATATCCTCAGAGTCACGCAAACCAAGAAATTGCATTGATTGTGCTGGGACTCCAAAAACTTCGGTTATCCAAGGAGCTAGATTTGGTGGTAATTGGGCATCAATCCGCAAAATCATGCAGCTAATCTTGCAATAGCAGCACGTTTAGTAGCAAAGCGTAAGCAGGCTTGGATGTCTTCGTCCTCTATGTCTGGAAAATCATTTAAGATTTCACTTCGCTCCACACCTTCAGCCAGCATATTTAGAATATCCACTACACGAATACGCATCCCACGAATGCACGCATATCCACCACATTGTTTAGGATTAAAGGTAATACGATTTTCCACTTTAGCTTGACCTCCTCAAATAATATAATAAACCTTACCACTTATAAGATTCCCTAAAATGCTAAGTGTATCTGTAGCGAGGTAGGGTGCAATAACCAACGGGCATTACACCGAATTTAATTTCAAATATCCAATCTAATGTTTATCATAAAGCCATTGTTGTAAAAATGTGTTAAGCATTTTGGCACAATGCCCGTTGGTTATTGCGCCCTACCTCATTGCGAGTTACGCATTGGAATCAACCAATTTCCAGAATCCTGCCCTTGGACTGTAGCCGCAATTTTACAACCAGGCTGGCTACCAGATTGATATTCCTCGATGTTCAAAAGTTAGAAAATGCTTATATACTTAAATATCTTGGAATTACATATTTTAATTAGGTTTTTACTTGATTAGCTCTACGCAATGTTTTATACGTTATATCCCATAGAAGCCTTATAGCGTAAGGAATTGGAATATTACCTAATACTAAATTTTGAACATCTAGTACTATGTAAAACATGGAACTATTTCGCCTAAATATAGTGATTAGCCAGATAGCCAGGTAGAGTGCGTAATACGCACCTTTTTCTTTTAAACTTGAACATGAAATGATGGTGCGCAATGCGCATTTTTAAGAAGATCCAATCGATATGGCATGAAGAGCTATTGTTGCGATGTATAATCGGATGTTGTCTGTAATATCCTCGCGTCTGGTGCCAAGGCCAAGCCTCGGCATCAGAATGTGCATCATATGCCATATATTATTGATAAGTTACCTACAAATTAGCTATTAACAAAGAGCAAATTAATTAAATTTGTACAAGTAGTTTTGATTAGATTTTTAATAGTAGGCAGAGTCAACCTAGTGATGCCAGGCAAGATCAAGCTGTTTCGCAGCCAAGACATCATCCAAACGTTTCACAGGTAAGGTATGTGGAGCATTTGTTACCAATTCCGGTGTACCCTTAGCTTCTTCCAAAATCTTAACCATAGCCGTAACAAAATTATCCAACGTATCTTTAGATTCTGTTTCTGTAGGTTCAATAAGAAGACATTCTGGAATCATTAACGGAAAATAAGTAGTAGGCGCATGATGACCATAATCAAGCAGACGTTTTGCAACATCAAGTACCCTCACTCCTAACTGTTTCGCTTCCTTACGCAACGTTAAAATAAACTCATGGGTAGCGAAACGGTTTGGAAATGCAGCCTCAAATCCCGCTTCAGTTAGCCGCTTTAATAGGTAATTGGCATTAAGAGTGCTAAATTCTGCAACCCTTTGTAGACCATCTTTACCAAGCATCCTTGCATAGACATAAGCCCGCAAAATAATTCCAACATTACCTGCAAAAGCTGATAATTGTCCGATGCTTTGAGGTCTATCTTGTTCGGTTAACCAACTATAAGTCTTGCCATTACAAGCTATCATTGGAACTGGCAAAAATGGCTCTAAGCGTTGTGATACGCCTACAGGTCCAGATCCTGGCCCACCACCACCATGCGGTGTCGAAAAGGTTTTATGTAAATTTAGATGAATCACATCAAATCCCATATCGCCAGGCTTTACTTTGCCTAATATTGCATTGAGATTAGCTCCATCATAATAGAGTAAACCACCTACGTTGTGTACCCGCTCAGCAATACTTTGAATATTACGTTCAAATACTCCCAAAGTAGACGGATTAGTCAACATGATCCCAGCCGTTTGGGAACCTAATGCCTTATCTAAAGCCGTAAGATCCAAGTCACCATTGGTGTTAGTAGCAATTTCTCTTACCTTATAGCCACACATTACAGCCGTTGCTGGATTAGTGCCATGAGCCGCATCTGGCACTATGATTTCAGTACGCGCTAAATCGCCTCGAGCATGATGATATGCCCGAATCATAGCCACTCCAGCAAATTCTCCTTGAGCTCCTGCTGCTGGAGTCAATGAAACTGCTTCCATGCCAGTAATGATTTTTAATAATTCTTGGAGTTCAAATAAGCAAGACATGACTCCTTGACTATGGCTTTCAGGTGCTAGAGGGTGTCGTGCTAAAAATTCAGGCAGCATTGCTAGGCTATTACTTCCTCGGGGGTTATACTTCATCGTGCATGAACCCAAGGGATAAAAGTTAGTATCTATAGAAAAATTTTTTTGGGATAGGCGCGTATAGTGGCGGACTACATCTAGTTCTGCTATTGCAGGTAGGTAGGCCGATCTTTTACGATGTAGACTGGCTGGAATGTCAGAAATATCAATTTGTTGTTTAGGAATTTGAGCTGTAGCTTGCCGTCCTGGGTGTGATTTTTCATAAATTAACATATATATCCTTAGATTTTTTATCGTATTTTAAGAGTGTAGGAATGATTCTTCAATAGTCATTATTTTAATTATACTATTCAGTTATGCAATCTACAATTAAAAGGTTTAGTGGAGTTGCCAATCTATATGGTTCTGAAATTCTAACCAAATTTCGTCAATCCCATGTATGTATAGTTGGTGTTGGAGGAGTAGGATCTTGGGCTGTAGAGGCTTTAGCCCGTAGCGGCATTGGTTGCTTACAATTGATCGATTTAGATCATATTACTGAAACTAATATAAATCGCCAACTGCAAGCTCTAACCCCAAATATTGGCAAATCCAAGGTGGTAATATTGGCAGAACGCATCGCTCACATTAATCCAGACATACAAGTAATTCCAATAGAAAAATATTTAGAAAGATCCAATATACAAGAATTAATTGATGGTACGATAAAATGGGATTGGGTAATAGATTGCATCGATCAGATTCACAACAAAGCAGCTCTATTAGCTTACTGTCGACAACAGCAAATTAATATTGTAAGCGTAGGTGGGGCAGGCGGTAGATACGATCCTAGTCGTATAAGTATTGCGGATCTTAGCCGCACCGCGCATGATCCACTATTGTCTAAATTACGTTCTATACTGCGTCAAAATTATGGATTTCCACGCGATCCTAAAAAATCTTTTCAGATCCCCTGTGTTTATTCCACAGAGGCAATAACGGCTGATACAATGCTGAAATCTGATTTTCAATGTAGCGGCTATGGAACTTATGGAACTGTAGTCACAGTTACAGCAACTTACGGATTGATGGCCGCCTCATTGGTTCTTAACCAATTAGCAAGAGAATAATATTATAACTACTATGCGTTGTTTTCTGCATTGCTTTGTACATCCCAAGCAAAGGCTAAAGCAAGCAGTGCTATCATCTTGAATAATTCAAGCTGGTTATTAATAATTGCATTATCAAAATTAAACCCAAGCTTTCTAAGATGCTCCATTAAAGTTCTTACATATAACTGCTGCCTTTTAAATGTATCCAGTGCTTGTTTTTGTTCAGCATCAGAGCTTGCTATTATTAATAGATCATTCTCTTTCAAACACTGAGCTGAGATATGTACCAAATTTCCCCAGACCTTGCGTTGTCCTTCTAAGAAACAGGATTCTCCAGGTTTAAGAAGACAAAACATCGCATCCAGACGAGTCAAATGATTCTGAAGATCAGGTACTAAAGTATTACTTTTGATACGTTGATAAAATGGTATTTTTTTCTGCTGTAACCAGAAAAACCAATCTGATCCTGCAAATTCCCGGTCTGCTAATAAAATTCCAATCTTCTCTACGCCAAAATTATCAATGAATAGCTGCATAAGATTGATACGTTCTGCCGTTTTGGAATGACCATCTCTATCAACAACTTCCCAAAATAAGGGAATAGAAATACCATTGTGTGCAATTCCAAGAACCAATATGTTAGGTTTAGACTCGCCAAATATCCAGATACTACGATCCATTGTTAGTTGCCAAGGGCCATCTGGAAGCGGCATTAATTCTACAACTGCTTGTGCGAGGGAATTTTTTTCAAACACAAAGTTGTCAAAAGACTGTTGTAACTTGTCAACATCTATCTTGGGATTATCATTAAAATAATCTAGCAGTTGTGAAAAATTAACGCTACGTACGGCCAATATAGCCAAGATGAGTTGAGTTAACAGTTCTACTTTAGTTTTAAGTACATGTAACTGTTTGGTTAATACAGATTTCAGAGGTTGGTAATCTTTATCACCATGTTTAACGCTAGATTTCGTATCTGATTTAGTATTTTTTTGAAGTTTACTGTTCATATAGTATTTAAAATTTTATAAAACATTACACAGCTATACATCTTATGAAAATTATGCTTTTTACCTTGATTATAGCAAATACAATCAAACTAGAGAGTTTAACAAAATTAAACTCCTAAAAGCAATATTTAATGGAATTATAAACCAAATGCAAGCTATTCAAAATAACAATTTATTAATACCTTTGCAACTACAAGCCAATTTTGCACCTGCTGGCGATCAACCACAAGCCATTCAGAAACTTGTAGAAGGTCTCCAAGCTGGAGAAGCAGAATTAACCTTACTAGGAGTAACAGGATCAGGCAAGACATTTACCATTGCTCACGTAATCCAAACCCTGCAACGACCTGCCTTAATAATGGCGCATAATAAAACTTTAGCCGCACAATTATATGGAGAAATGCGTAGCTTTTTTCCTAATAATGCCGTTGAATATTTTGTCTCTTATTATGATTATTATCAACCAGAGGCTTATGTCCCAAGTAGCGATACCTATATAGAAAAAGATGCTTCAATCAATGAACATATAGAACAAATGCGCCTTTCTGCTACTAAAGCCCTCTTGGAAACTCCCAATGCTATCATAGTAGCGACTGTATCCGCCATTTATGGTTTAGGAGATCCAGAATCATACTTACAAATGGTATTACATTTACAACAAGGTACGCATATTGAACAACGATTTATACTGCGACGTTTAACAGTCTTGCAATATCAGCGTAATGAAATCGAATTGCGTCGTGGTGTATATCGAGTCCGTGGTGATACGATAGATATTTATCCAGCAGAATCAGAATCTGAAGCTGTACGCATAACATTATTTGATGATGAGATTGAAGCTCTTAGTATCTTTGATCCTTTAACTGGAACCATACAACGTCATATTACTCGTTATACCATATATCCTAAAAATCATTATGTCACTCCTAGAGAAATTATTACAACGTCTATAGAACAAATCAAGCAAGAATTATCCGTGCGCTTAGAAGAATTGCGCCGCGATAAACGTCTTGTAGAAGCCCAGCGTTTGGAACAACGCACTTTATTTGATATTGAGATGATGCTAGAACTAGGATATTGTACTGGTATCGAAAATTATTCTCGCTATTTATCCAAACGTACTGCTGGAGAACCACCACCAACTTTATTCGATTATTTGCCTAATAACTCTCTATTAATAATAGATGAAAGCCATGTAACTGTACCACAAATTGGCGGTATGTTTCGTGGTGATCGTGCCCGTAAAGAAAATTTAGTAAGCTATGGATTTCGTCTTCCATCCGCGCTTGATAATCGCCCGTTACGATTTGAAGAGTTCCAAGCGCGACAACCCCAGACTATTTACGTCTCAGCAACTCCGCGTACTTATGAACTAGAAAATTCCTCACGAATTGTAGAACAGATAGTACGTCCTACTGGCTTAGTAGATCCTGATGTTACGGTACGTCCAGCATCTACTCAGGTCGATGATTTGCTTTCAGAAATCCATGATACTATTGCTCAAGAAGCACGAGTATTAGTGACTACGCTTACTAAACGAATGGCCGAAGATTTAACAGAATATTTGCAAGAGCATGGCATTCAAGTACGTTATTTGCATTCTGATATCGATACTGTAGAACGAGTAGAGATAATTCGGGATCTGCGGCTTGGAACCTTTTCTGTACTAGTAGGAGTGAATTTATTACGCGAAGGCTTGGATATGCCAGAGGTTGCTTTAGTGGCAATTTTAGATGCTGATAAAGAAGGATTTTTGCGTTCCGAAGGGGCTTTAATTCAGACGATTGGGCGAGCTGCTCGCAATATCAAAGGCCGTGCCATTTTATATGCGGATAAAATTACTGGTTCCATGCAGCGGGCGATTGATGAAACTGAACGCCGTCGTGCCAAGCAGATAGCTTATAATCAAGAACATAATATTATTCCTAAGGGGATAACTAAGGCCGTAACGGATATTTTAGATATTTTAGATAAATCCGTACCTATAAAAAAAGCTTCAGTTATAGACCACTCTACAGCATTGGTAGCTGAACCTACTGCTGAATATACTGTGTTAACGCCGCAGCAGCAAGCTAAACAGCTTAAAGTTATGGAAAAGACCATGTATACTCATGCAAAAAATTTAGAATTTGAGGCTGCGGCAAAGCTTAGAGATCAGATTAAAGATTTTTTAGCGTTACATCCAAATATTCAATCTTCCAAATATTCAAATTAGGTAGAGGGTACACAATGCACAGCCTACGATATATCAATAGATGCTTCTGGGGCGAATAGCAAAATCAAATGGCTAGTTCCACTTTATGCTAATATGGCTTCATGAAACAAAATATCATCACCACAGGAATACGTCTGACGCATGAGCTACCCAAAACACTATACAGCAGGTTTATAGCTATCGTCTAAAAATACTTTTTTACACATAATTAACGTGGATATGTCTAATTCTACTTTGTTACATTGACAACCTACAATGCTAAAGCAGGATACCCCTAAATGACCCAACCTACCTTCGTTATCAACTATTTAGATGATGTCACCTTAAAATACACCAATAGATTCGGTGGCAAAACTTTAGGGTTATCTAAGTTAATAGCTGTAGGGGCAGCCGTTCCTAAAGGCATAGCAATCACAGCTACTACAGATTTACCAGATATATGGCCACAGGATGTCAAAACCCAGTTAGAACATATGGTACAGTATATATTTGAGCAAGGCCAGCTCATAGTAAGATCTTCAAGCCTAGTAGAGGATGGAACCCAACATTCATTTGCAGGTTTATTTGAGACCATACCAGGCGTAACTAATCTGACAAAACTTTGGAACGCGATAGCTGATTGTATAGCCTCTGGATCTAGCAAACGAGTATTATCATATAGTGGTGTTCACAAAGCCTTACCAGTAGGAATATTAATCCAACAACAAATAGCCCCCAAAGTTGCTGGAGTCTGCTTTACTCAAGATCCAACAGGCCAAGATCATGGCCTAATAATCGAAGCCGTAGCTGGACTAGGAGAGGCTTTAGTCTCTGGCCATACGAATCCCCAACGCTGGCGTATCTATATTTCCGGGCTAGATCAATATGAAATTGTAGAGGAAACAAACCATAATGAATCATTGCTAAGTTTAGCCCAATTGCAAGGTTTAGCCAAAAAAGCCTGGTACTTAGCTACAGCGTTGGGCTATCCATTAGATCTGGAATGGGCCATCGATGACAATGAAAAACTTTGGTGGCTCCAAGCCCGACCTATTACTACCGGTCATCTACCACCTAAATGGCGAATTGAACGAGCCTGTAACGAAGTGGACGATGGGCCAGTCACCCTGTGGTCTAATATGAATGTACGCGAAACCATGCCTGATCCATACTGTCCTTTAACCTGGGATATTTGGCGTTCTTGCATTATTCCCCAAATAGTGTCTGATCTATGTGGAGTACCAGTTAATGCTAATATTATACAACATTTACTGCCAATAGATCTCGTACAAGGCCGCGTATATTTTAATGTAAATGGCCTCTTAGCAATGCCTTTAGTGGGGCGGCTGTTTCGTTATACTATGGAGGGTATCGACAAGCAAGCCCTTATGGTAGTCAATGATCTAACGAATCGCGGCATCTTACAACTACGCAGCTTACCAGGATGGAATTTGAGTATGATGCTGCGCATGGTGCCAGCGAATATTTTAGCCGCAACGCGCTTACTAAGCGTCATGCAACCGCGCAAGTCTCGACATTTACTTAAACAAATTGCCAATCGGATTAAATCTCGTCCCCCAGTACAGCAATTAACTGATTCAGAGTTAATTACAGAAATTCGACTTCCAGAACATCCTATCGCTATTCCACTACTGCGTGGACTGCAAATGGAAGTTGTGGCCTTATTAGTATGGATGCTTACTGATAGTGCGTTTGCTAAATGGCCGCAAGCCCAACGCTTAATTACATCTGGTATTCCTGGTAATCCAACTACTGAGATCTCTTTAAATATAGATTTACTTATAGAAGCAGCACGCCCACTAAAAAAAATATTCCAAAATTATGAACCAGGCCAAGAACAAGAATTATTACAAACTTTAAAGCAAATTCCAGAAAGCCAAGCATGGTATGCAAAATTGCAGACTTTTTTAAAGCAATATGGCCATCGTGGCCCTAAAGAGTTTGATCTAATTACCCCACGTTGGCATGATGATCCCAGTATGATTATTGCATTAGTAAAAAGCGGCCTGGATATTCCTTCAGAAATGTCAGCAACAAATCGTATGGCACGTCTCAACAGGGAAAGAACCGATGCGATAACCGCAGCGATCACTCAAGCTCCTTGGTGGCAGCGTCCTTGGTTAAAATTTCTAGCTCATGCATTGACTCTATATATGCCATTGCGTGAAGCCCCAAAGCATGAGTATCTGCATGTCTTTGCTAGGATGCGCCAGGCAGCTTTAGAATTGGGCCACCGTTTAACCAAGCGTGGCATTCTAACTAGTGCTAGCCAAGTTTTTATGCTAAAACTTGATGAATTGTCTGGCTTAAATGATATAGCAGCAGTAACTGAGAATACTCACCAGCCATTAGCACATATCAACATACAGGAACTTATCACTAAACGGAATCAACAATTGGCAGATTTTACCGCGCATAAAGCCCCAGATTTTCTACGTTCTGATGGGATTCCAATAATACTCCCAAAAGTAAGCTCCCAAGAAGAACCTGGAGTCTTACATGGGCTTGGGATATCTGATGGGATTGTAACCGGACAAGTAAAAATCCTAACCGAAGCCGATCCCAACGCTTTAATGCCAGGCGAGATATTAGTAGTAAAATTCGCTGATCCGGGTTGGACTCCTTTATTTCCTCGTGCTGCTGCCATCATTGTAGAAGTAGGTGGCTTGATGTGTCATGCTGCTGTAGTAGCTCGGGAATTAGGAATCCCAGCCGTATTTGGTGTTGCTGGAGTTACAGAAAAGTTGCAAACAGGTCAAACAGTACAGGTAAATGCGCTAACAGGTAAGATTAATGTAAGACGGGAGAATACCTCCTCATAAATAAAGTAGTAGGGTACGCATCGCGTACCTTCTAGGGTTGATACATTGTCCACATTCTTATGTGCTTATAAGGTTACCATAACTTGTGGACGTATCCGAAAAAGGAAATGTGCGTGGTGTGCACCCTACCTGGCTGTGTGCACCCTACCTGGCTGCTTAAAACATTTAGAGATGGTAAAGTATGGCGAATATAGGATGGGAGAGCAACGCAATCCCACCACCTATATAAATTTGCTACTTTAAAATAATGCTTAAATTGAATAGCAAATAAAAATGTGAAAAATTATGAGATGGAATAACATTTTCAAAAGGCGGGATCGCTTTGCTCTCCCGCCCTACGAGCTGTTACATAGCCGCGCATCAGGTCAGCTACCATTTCGGGGTGGCTGAAGAGTTGTTTGTATGCGGGA
>LFCU01000002.1 GCA_001044195.1 Candidatus Achromatium palustre | reverse complement strand
CTATTCTCACTGGATCCCTGTTTTCACAGGGATGACGGAATCCCGCCACTTCGTCATTCCTGCGAAAGCAGGAATCTATACCTTAACCAATATCCTTACGGTTGTTAATCTGGTAGAGGGTAGCACGGTAGGGCGCAATAACCAACGGGCATTGCACCAAATTAACGATACTGCTACACATTAAATCAATAGATTATTTTATGAAACCACTTATGCAAGCTGTACGGGGAATGCACGACATAATCCCTCCTCAAACCTTTCAATGGCAACGCCTAGAAGAAGCCATACATCAAATCATGGATTGCTATGGCTATCAAGAAATACGCTTGCCTATGGTAGAAGCTACTGAATTATTTAAACGCTCCATTGGAGAGATTACCGATATAGTCTCCAAAGAAATGTATACCTTTAGTGATATCAATGGAGATAGCCTAACCTTACGACCCGAAGGTACCGCAGGTTGTGTACGCGCTGTAATTAACAATGGTCTACTAGATGTGCCAAGACGCTTATGGTATCGCGGAGCTATGTTTCGACGCGAACGTCCACAAAAAGGACGTTATCGCCAATTTCATCAAGTAGGAGCCGAAGTATTTGGTCTAGCAGGTCCGGATATTGATATAGAGTTGATCTTAATGACCGCTCGTTTATGGAAAAATTTGGGGCTTAAAAATCTGCAACTCCAGATAAACACCTTAGGAACTCCAGAGGAGCGGCTCAATTATAGAAAAATTTTAGTAGCATATTTTCAAGAACATTATTCGGAATTAGATGCAGAAAGTCAACAGCGTTTAGAACATAATCCGCTACGTATTCTAGATAGTAAAAATCCCAATTTACAAAGTTTAATAGCCAATGCGCCTCAGCTTATTGAGCATCTTGGCGCACAATCACGTGCTCACTTTACAGCCTTATGTGAGGGTCTTATAAGCTGTAATGTAAACTATACTATAAATCCTCACCTAGTACGAGGTTTAGATTATTATACACTTACAGTATTTGAATGGGTTAGTGATCAATTAGGCACCCAAGGTACAGTATGTGCTGGTGGTAGATATGATGGTTTAGTAGAACAACTAGGCGCACGTGCAACTTGTGCCATGGGATATGCTATGGGATTAGAGCGCATCATAGCCTTATTAGAACAGCAAGATCATGATGAACTATTAGAACCATCCAACAATATAGATGTTTATCTAGTAATGGTTGGGACTTTGGCTTTGGAACGAGGGTTAGTTATCGCTGAACAAATCCGTGATGCTATACCTGCATTACGTTTACAGATCCACTGTGGTGGTGGCAGTGCTAAAAGTCAATTTAAAAAGGCTAATCGTAGTGGCGCACGATATGCATTGGTTTTAGGTGAAGGAGAAATCGAGCGAAAAGTTATTGGTCTTAAACCGTTACGCACTGACGAGCCACAACGTGATTTGCCTTTAGAGGGCATTGGTGCTGCATTAGAAGAATTATATTCAGACGGCTTAAATTAGTATATAGGGTATTTGAGGGCCATTCCCACAGTAGAGTGGGAATAATCAACATAGCCATATATTGTCAATTACTGTTTCCCGTTGCGTGAGTAGCAAGTCGTACCTGATTTCGCCCCCACTGTTTAGCCAATTGCAATGCTTCCTCAGTAGCGATTAATAGACTATCACTATTTTGTACCGCTAAATCATTAGTATAAGCAATACCAATAGAAATGGTGCAAAAAAACTTTTGGCCTTCGTGTTGAAATTGCAACCCAGCAAACCGTTCTCTAATATTATCCATAACCTGATATGCCATATTAGGATCACACTCAGGCAAAATAGCTACAAACTCCTCACCACCATAACGACCAATACCATCTCCTTTACGCAAGCAGTGTTTTAGCATATAACCTAATGCTACAATAACGCGATCTCCAGCCGCATGGCCATAATCTTTATTCACTTGCCTGAAATGATCAATATCCAACATAGCTATGCTTAAGGTCTTATCGCTACGCTGCACTCGCACTAATTCTAAATTAATCCCTTCTTTAATACGAGTATGTTTCAGCAATCCTGTCAGGCTGTCTTTAGACATAAGCTTTGCTAGTTGGCGAAACCTAACAGCTCGCATCTTGATTGCGGTTACTAAATGAGAGTCTTTAATAGGTTTTCTTATGAAATCAGCAGCTATTTGCTGCATTTCCTCAATATAAGGATTCAGTGCATCTGCATTATAAAGAAACACAATGGGAATCCCCATTAAATCGTTATGATAGCGAATAATAGCAGCAAGTTCGGGGGCTGAATATCCTGGGATCTCCATATCCAATAAAATAAACTCTGGCCGAAAGGTATCAATGGTATCTATTATGAGGCTTGGATCGGTCAATAATGCAGTTTCAATACCTTCTGTTCTTAATACCTTGCAAAAGTGGTTAGCCAATTCTAAATCGTTATCAATAATAAGTACACGCAATGGTGGTGCATAATGTTCTCCTAAGATACGTTCAATATTATCTACTAATTGTGCTGCATCTAATGGTTTTAATAAGAATCCAATAGCTTTGATCTGAGCGGCACGTCTACGGGATTGAAAATTATCTTCAGAAGCGGCGATAAGTATGGGACATTCTAAGTTTTGTAAAGCTGAAAATTGAGAAAAATATTCAGTATTTGTAATAGAGGCAGAATCTGTATTGAGTAACTCTAAATCTATAACTAGAATATCAGGTGGCACAAAGTTTGTGTCAATATTAGGAATGGTAGTTGGTATATAGACAATTACTGTATAGCCAAACTGTTGAAGTGGATTTATTAGCTCGTTTGTAATAGATGAATCTTGTGTTGCCAACCAAAGATGAATATGACAACTTGTATTTGCTAATTGAGAATGTTTTAGATGGCCTGGATTGGAGTAAAAAACTGTCATTTTTATTATTTTTTAAATCTATATATAATTTTAAAATTAAACATTATACCGATTTTAAATAAAATTTCCATTTCGTCGTGAAATTCTAAATAATTTCCGTTTGTGTCGTTTGCAACGCGATAGGATGTTGCATTGATTTATTGGGGGGTACTTGTTTGCAGAACTCGGTATAAGTTTTCTTTGCGGCTTCATAATCAAAAGCATCTAAGTTGGTTCGTAATATGTGCAATTGTTGTAAGGCCTGTGGATCTATTAAACTTGCTTCTAACTCATCTAGGAATACGGTACGTACAAATCCAGACTGACCGATCTGGATTTCTATCTCTTGTAGCAGTTCTGCCAAGCGTTTAGGTTCCAGTGGTTTAATAGCAAGCAAGTTTGGATCGTTTCCATGCTCTGCCTGGGGATGGCTCAATGTATTCTCCCTACAGGCTTCGCACTCTATACAACTAGTATTTGATGGAATCCAGTGTATTAAAATGTTAGCAAGTTTGGTTATTTCTATAGGTTTAGATAAAAAATCGTTCATTCCAGCAGCTTGACTGGCTTCATGATCAGATTTCATAACGGCTGCTGTCATCGCAATAATAGGAACTGTCTTATAATGTGGTAAGTTACGGATCTGTTGCGTTGCGGTAATTCCATCCATTTCTGGCATTTGTAAATCCATCAAGATCGCATCGTAAAGGTGATCTGGATTTGTAGTAATTTTAGCCAGAGCTTCCTTGCCATTGTTAGCTGTGGTTACAAGTAATTCTAGTTTTTCTAATATTTTTCTTGCTACTAGTTGATTGATTGGGTTATCTTCTACTAATAGGATATTGGAACCACGAATGCTTTGCATCTGGTTATGCACATAGTCTAAATCTTTATAGGAATCCTGTAATTTCTTATATGAAGATTGAGTATTTGAATTGGCATCAGACTTTTGGTATGTTGCAAGCGTAGCTATTTTTAATGGAATTATGCAATCAAATGAGCTACCTTTTCCAATGGTACTTGTTACTCTAATAATACCCCCCATCAGTTCTACTAAGCGTTTGGTAATCGCAAGCCCTAACCCCGTGCCACCATAATTACGAGTGGTTGAAGTATCCGCCTGCTCAAAGGCATGAAATAAACTATTCACTTGCGTTTCAGTCATACCAATACCTGTATCACAAACTGAGACGTGCAAATCAATAGCAGATTCCAGACGGTTTTCAACCAACATACTCACCTGTACATGCCCCTGTTGCGTAAATTTAATGGCATTTCCAAGTAAATTATTCATGATCTGCTTTAGACGCAATGGATCTCCCTTAAGTAGGGGAGGTATATCTGGTGCTATATCAAAAATTAGCTCAATGCCTTTAGTTTCCGCTGCAAAACTGAACAGATTAGCAGAATGTTCGACTAATTCTGCAATCTCCATATCCACAGCTTCAATCGTTAATTTGCCAGATTCGATCTTAGAATAATCGAGAATATCGTTGATAATGTCTAATAGAGAATGTGTTGCTTTAAGCAGTTTTGCTACATAATCATGCTGGTTATTGTCTAATTTGGTAGCTATTAGTAATTGCGCAAGCCCCATGATAGCATTCATAGGGGTGCGAATTTCATGACTCATATTGGCTAAAAAGTCACTTTTAGCTACATTGGCCGCTTCTGCTGCTTCTTTAGCATGTTTCAAATCAGCTTCAGTTTGTTTTAATTCCGTAATATCCAAGATAGCTCCAATCAATCCATCCAAGGTACCATCAGCATTATTGAAAGTAGCTTTATGGAAGATTACATCACGTAATTGCCCTTCTAAATTTACTATTTGCCATTCATACTTTTGAGTACCAGGTTGTTTAAATAAGACTTTGTCCATATCCCAATACTGTTGTGCAATATCTTGGGGAGCCATGTCAAATACGGTTTTATTGATAATTTGAGATCTAGGTTTGTTAAGGAGCTTTTCAAACGCCTTATTACAACCTAGATAATAACCTGCTATATTTTTATAAAATACTGGAACTGGAATACTTTCTAAGAGTGCCTCTTGAAATAAGGCATGGCGTTGTATCTCAGATTCGATATGTTTTTGTTTGGTGATATCCTGTACAGTTCCAATGCCTGCAATGGCTTGTTTTGTATCATCGAAGAAAACCTCTGCACATTCGCGCACCCATTTGGTTTTACCATTCACAAGTATGCGATGTTCCATATCATAAACGGTACCATGCAATGCCACTTTCCAAGCAGTTAGTACCATCTCACGGTCATCTGGATGAATTTTATCAATAAAGAAATCTAATGTCAGAGGTGTATCTAAAGAAACCTCAAAGATCCGATACGTTTCTTCAGACCATGTAAGCTCATTGGTTTGGATATCCAAATGCCAACTACCAACTCCTGCTACAGTTTGTGCTCTCTTGAGTAAACCTTCGCTTTTATTGAGACGTTCTAAATAGCAATTAGATACTTCACGAGCATGTAATAATTGGTGATTTTTTTGAGCCATCCAATTTGCTATAATTAAAATAGCAGTTATTAGCATTATAGAAGTTATAATTACGGACCAATTATCTTGCCAAATTTCATAAAATGTGTGTGTATGCAGATGTTTTTCAAACGGTGGTACTCGTAATTCCCGCATCAGAGTTTCTACAGGCGAGTAGTCTAAAGGAATAGCAAAGCCATGTATTTTTAAAGCTTTTATGAGCGTTTTATCTTGTTCAATAGCTAACAAGGCCGCAGCGATACGTTTAGCATTATGGCGATTCACTTGCGGCATAACGATAAAGGGCCATTCTGGATATAAGGGCGTGGAAAGGTAAAATGGAAATTGGATATCGAAACGATGATTTAAGATTTTTAACTGTTCTACTACCAGCTTTCCTTCACGCTCCATCTGTTCTATTACTTCAGTACGAGCAAAACCAACATCCGCATCACCACGTAATACAGCTTTAACAGCTTGATCGGGCATCCCAGTTATAATTTGATGTGATTGATTTGGCAAAGGTACGCCAGCACGTTGTAGCTCTAAGGCTTGCATCAAATACCCGCCTAAGGAAGAAGTATTTACAAACGCGATACGTTTTGCCTTCAGATCCTGCAATGTATTGATATCAGAACGAGTTTTTAGAGTAAATATCACGCCGCCAAATTGATTGATGGACATTCCATTTATATCTTTAATTAAGGTTGTTAAAGCACCCGACATTTCATAATGGTGCCTAAGTTCAATATAATGAGCAGGGTTGGTGATAACAAAATCAAGCTGGCCTTTAGCAACTGCCATCTGTAATTCTGGAAAGTGGAATGCCTTAAGCTGTACAGTTTTGTTGGGGATAGATTGGCTTAAATAATCAGCGAGTGGTTGCCAACGGGCTAATGTTTCTGGTTTGGGACGAATTGCCAATACCCCTAAAGTAAGATTTTGTGCTAAAATATTAGTAGGATATATTAGTACGAAAATTAATATGTGTATAAAAACTTGCTTGTTTATATAGCTCACTGTCTGTTACCTACAAAAAAAGGTACAGTAACACAACTGGCACCTATCCAAAGATTGGCATTAAGTTGTAAAATTTTGTCTGATTCTACCGCTTTCTATAGATAATAATATCCTACGCATAATTAGTTCTACTTTATCAGTTTAGAAATGTAGGCCATATCGCCCCCACACTCTGCGTAGGTATGCATCCTGAACGCTCCTGAGTTCCAAATTAAACGTTCCCACGCAGAGCGTCGGAACGATAATGTGACAAAGTAGAATTAGCTTTATAGGTATTAATAGTACACACTTATCATACTCTTCTTGGCGATAAGTTACTATTAGCTCATAATTTCATATAGCATTATCCGTTAGAAGTATGCCCACAGGAAGCGGCAAAATCAGGTATTTGCTATTTTATACTTTGTATATGACATTATCTATATCGTATATTTTTTATGCAGGATTTAGGTGAGAAGTTACAAATCGGAAAGGTTATTCCATGCCAGTTTCTTACTGTGTGAGTATTTCTTGATGAATAAGTAGACGCAAATTTAGAGTTTGCAAAAATGTATTGCTGTAATCATTAACAGTATCTGTATCCACAAGACTTGCCGCTAGTTTTAGGCAGTTGGGATGCAAATGCAATGTTACATTTCTATAGGTATTTAAGCTATCACTATGAGGCTGTAAATTTTCTATAATGCTAAGACTAAAGGCTTCACTCCAATTTGATAGTAGCATAGCTTGTTGCAAAATTTTCAATAATTTTGAGAGGTTAGAACAATTAGCAAGTTGTTCGGTTAAAAAGCCTTCTACAGCATTAGAGTCTGCAATATTAATAAGCGATGCTTTATCAAGTGCTGGTTTGATAGACTTAGCTTTAAAAAAGGCTAGTGCCCAATTGGAGTTACGCTGAGTTAATGTTGCCTGAAATAATCCCCACATAAGTGATTCGGTCCAATCAGATTTGTTACATAAATCTAAAATGGTATCTGGAGCCATGTTTAGATTTTGTTCCCACCAGTCTAAATACGTAAGACTAACTATCTGGCGTAGCCAGAATGCTCTGGCACCTTCACCGGTTGGTGGTTGTGCTTCAATAGTAGTATAGCTCCAAGCATTTACAAACGAATCAGGTGGTTCTATCAGGAGTTTGGTCTTTAATCTGTGCTGTTTCAACTGAACCATAGAACCTAAATAGCTACCTATCTGCTGTGCAAACTCGCTTTCTGGCAAACAAGAGAGCATTTTACTGGCCAATTGTTTTACCAATTTAGAACGATCTTGTAGTAGCTTAGTTAATAACTCTGTGTCTGCCTTAGATAAGCCATTCCATAAAATTGTTACAAACTCTTGCCGTTCTTTAGCTGCCATCTGTGGTAAGGTATCAGTTAGCCAAAGTCGGGCCTGACCTGGATCTGTAGAACGCAGATTTTTATAAGCGGCAATACGTTCTTGCTTATTCCCTTCTTCTAATAAATTGGTATCTTGTCTTGTAATTTCTGTATTTAATAGCTGCAAACTTTGCCAAGCTGGATTTAATCGAATTAACCAATGATGGCGCGATCCAGGGAGCTTGGCTATAAGATTAGCTAACAATGGATTTTTTATCGCACTATCTAGTAATAATGGCAGGTATTTGGGAGGAAATTGTATTTGATGTTGGGCTAATAATGTAATTAATTCATAGACTATATTGATAGGGCCTTCTTTGATTAGGCTATCCAAAGTATCATATAGGCGTTTTGAATGCAGTATTGGCAATGCAGTCTCGGAACCAAATGTAACAATATTATCAGCTATTACTGGCATGGGTTTATAAGCTAAATCTTCGGCTAAAGCTAAGATTCCAGCAGTTTGCAATAAGCATCCTGCTATGTCACTAGAATCTAAGTTATTAAATAGTATTCCTAACTCTCCAGGAATATTTGGCCATGCTGGAGGATTGCGTCTTGTTCCCACTAAAGCGCATGTAGATAATGGAGTTATTAATGAAGTGCTCACTGTTAAATGCAATAATTTAAGAATAATAGACATTATTCGAAACCCTAATTATAGCATTATAATTGCTGGCCTGAAAGATGGTTTCGAATAATGTCTAATATTTATAGAGTTAGCTCGTAGTTTAGACGTTGGACAAAGTTGCTCATAATTGGGCATTATATCGGACTTTGGATAAAATTGTACCTTAATTTAGAATAATCAATTGGTTAAATAAAATTGCATGGTACTGATAACCTAATGATAATACAGTATTTTATTATATTTGTCCAAAGTCCAACCATCTTCATATATCCTGTTATTCGAAGTTTCGGTTTTATTTCAAAACACAACTTTAAAGTTAAGCGGCCCTTTTCATGGATGTAAATTGTCCGCTTCAACGATTTGTTATCCTGAGTGATAACCGACCAAAGCGACTTGGAGAAGCACAAGAAGGGCGGAACGTCTCAGCAGGATAACGCTAAAATCAGCTGCCGACGAAGGAGGTTAGCTGCATTTTCTG
>LFCU01000001.1 GCA_001044195.1 Candidatus Achromatium palustre | reverse complement strand
ACTGGTTCAGTCTGATGTTTGAACATAACATCATAATTACATTATTTTTATAATAGTTGTAAGGTCTCATAATAGAAAATTTACAGGCAATTTTTTTAAATTGACGCTATCATGCTATCTAGGACAAAATTTTGGGACGATTTTAGAGTATAGTATAATAAAAATTGTTTTAAATAACATAATGTTAGTTGATGAATTAGACTGAACCAGTGCCGAAAAATATATAGTTAAATAAAATGCATATCCTACTCATCAAAACATCTTCTCTAGGCGATCTAATCCATACCTTTCCTGCTATTTCTGATGCAGTAACACAGATGCCTAATATAGCATTTGATTGGGTAGTGGAAGAGTCGTTCACAGAAATACCAACTTGGCACCCATCTGTGCATACGGTCATTCCCATAGCTATGCGACGTTGGCGTAATTCGTTATTGTCAATCTCACTAAAGCATGAAGTATCTTTATGCGTACAACAAATACGCAAGCAAAATTATGACTTGATTATTGATGCGCAAGGATTAATCAAAAGTGCTCTATTCACCTATCTCGCTAAAGGAAATAGCGTGGGATTGGATTGGCATTCCGCACGAGAACCGTTGGCAAGTATGTTATATAAGCAGTGCCATGTTGTGCCACACAACCTACATGCAGTGGAACGAATACGGCAACTATTTGCAAAAGCTCTAAAATATACCATACCCAAAACACCAGCTAAATATGGTTTGCAACTGCCTTTTGCGCTAACCAATGGAATATCTAATAATTTGGTACGGAAGGACCTTATGCCTTATTTAGTATTTATACCTGCAACTACCTGGCCTAGCAAACATTGGCCAGTTTTATATTGGGTGAATCTTATCAAAATGGCTACAAGCTATAACTACCAAGTATTTATTCCTTGGTATAGCCCTAAGGAACAGCAATTAGCTGAAAGTATATTAAACCAAGCACAAGCTGGTACAATATTACCGCGCCAAAGTTTAACAGATTTAGCGAAATGGCTGGTAAATGCTGCTGGTGTGGTAGGGGTAGATACAGGTTTAGTACATATAGCATCGGCTCTGGAAGTTCCGGTAATTAGCCTGTATGGACCTACATCCAGTAAACTTACTGGAACATTAGGTTTAGCACAACGTATTTTGAATGCTAATTTTCCTTGTGCACCTTGTAGACGCAAAGTTTGTAATTATCATCTTCAATCTGTAGTACAACCTGCATGTTTTAACGATATTACACCCATTTTAGTGTGGAATAGTTTACAGAAATTAATCAAGTATTAGACATTAGACATTATTCGAAACCTGTTTCCATCCTAGTAATCACAAAGTAATAATTAGAGTTTCTAATAATGTCTGTTAAGGGAGCACCAGATATGTCTACAAGTTATGGGAACTTTTAGAAAGGTACCCTATCTAGCTATTTTTTTAAGAAGTGACACCTAGACCATGAAACCACTTTTACAATTTTTAACTTATATATTAGGATGTTATAGTTTAGCTGCTATATTATTTGCGATTATTTTAAAAATTGTATTAATTATACCTATTGATGTGTTAATAGACATTCCCATAGAAAAGTTAATTCAAAAAGGTGGCATAATCATAGCAATATTTGGTATATGGCCATTTTTAAGAGCACTTAAACTAAACAACCCGGCCAGCCTTGGATACAATACGACCTATACTCTATTATTGAAAAATCTACTGTGGGGTTTAATAATAGGAATTGGGATGCTATTAGTGCTGATGACTGTTATAATGTGGCTCCAACTACGCTTCATAACCCCAGGTGTAGCAATTAATTGCATGCCGTTTATTATAATTGAAGGCATAGTAGCAGGGTTTATAATAGCCATAATAGAAGAGATTTTTTTTCGAGGTGCTTTATATACAGCATTGCGACATCGATATTCTAATGCAAATCCGGCTATCTTAGGGGCTAGCTTCTTGTATGCTATCTTGCATTTTTTGCGACCTCAACCAGTTCCAGAAGGTATAATATCGGAGATTGATCCAATATTATGGAGTCTCTTAAAAGCCATTAATGCTTTATTTGATATACAAAATTTAGATGCTTTAGTTGGGTTATTTACAGCGGGAGTGTTGTTGGCATTATTTAGGGAACGTACTGGGCATATAGGGTTAGGGGTAGGTGTCCATACTGGTTGGATATTAGTGATTAAACTAAGCCATAAGTATACTGATGTTGCCTATGATGCGCCTTGGATTGGGTTAATTAGTCATTATGATGGTGTGATAGGTTGGTTGGCTGCTATTTGGATTGGCATTATTATTCTATTATCTGTAATAGACTATGGGAGCTATAAAGGCTATATAAGCAATATGAACCATACAAGCTATAGGGCTTCTTGTCTTCAGCTCCCAGTAAACAGTTGAGGAATCATCCATCATCTCTGCGCAAGTACCTTGTCACCTATCAATTTTAAATAACACAATATTCTAATATAGTAAATTTATTAGACATTATACCAATTTTTAACCAAAAGTCCGGTCCATTGCAAAAATTAGAAACTTTTCTATTAAATTCAATGCGTTACCAAAACTGATATAATTTCTATTTTCTCTATTAAATTCAGTTAATTATGAAAATCGGTATAATGTCTCGTGTTATAGTCGATTATTTGGAAGGATTGCAACAACATGAATCTCCATAGCATACTACTTGAATTAACCCTAATTATAGTCGGTGCTGCTTGCTTGGGCACATTATTCCTGTATGCCAAACAGCCGATAATAATAGCCTACATAGCCATAGGGATGCTGCTTGGGCCACATGGTATGGCTCTAATCGATGACGCTATTCATATTGAACAGATAGCACATTTTGGTGTCATACTTTTGCTTTTCATAATCGGCATTAATCTGCAACCAAGCAAATTTATAAAATTATTTCGTGAGACCTCGTTTATTACCCTATTTACATCGCTTTGTTTTGGAATTAGCGCATTCTTATTTGGACTATTATTAAGATTTGATATCCATAGTTCACTTCTCTTGGGAACCTCGATGATGTTCTCTAGTACAGTGGTGGGTTTAAAACTAATCCCCACCACAACCTTACATCATAAAAGGATAGGAGAAGTAATGACTAGTATTTTATTATTGCAAGATATTTTAGCCATTATTGTGATTATCTTTGTTACCGGGAAAAAAAGCGATTATATACTAGTTACATTTGGATACTTGATTGTTAAATTTGTGCTATTATGTGTACTGGCTTTTGCTGGAGTGCGTTGGGTTGTAATACCCTTGTTGGAAAAATTTTCTATAATACAGGAATATACATTTTTAATAACTTTGGCCTGGTGTCTATTGTGGGCTGAGGTTGCGCATCTTTTAGGAATTTCCTATGAAATGGGGGCTTTTGTGGCCGGGTTATCTATAGCATCCTGTCCAATAGCATTGGTTATTTCGGAACATTTGAAACCGTTGCGTGAGTTTTTCTTGATTTTATTCTTTTTTTCCGTAGGAGCTAAATTGGATTTTGCCTTGGAACTACGGTTAATATTAGCTGCAATAGCCTTTGGAGGAATCTTAGTTCCTTTAAAAATCGCTATTTTTGGATTTGTATTGCAAAGTAGTAATGAATCTCCAAAATTACAAGAAGAGTTACCAGTACGTCTAGGCCAGTCTAGTGAATTTGCGATTTTAATTGCCTTTTCAGCTTTGTCGCTTGGTATTATAGCGAAGGAAGTGGCTATGGTGATTCAGATTGCTACATTGATTACCTTTATTATTTCAACATATTTGGTGACTTCTAAATATCCTACGCCTATTTCCAGTCAACCCAAATTATTACAGGATTAGGAATTACCAAATGGGATACCGTAATAAATTGAGATCGTTCCCACGCAGAGCGTAGAAACGATAATCTTCAATTCTAATATGACAAAGTAGAACTAAATGGAATACCCTAATAAATTATGTCCATATTCTCAGAAGATAGCCTGTTTCTTAAAGTAGCATCCAAAGCACTTATAGCCGGGCTTGAAGAATTGCCTGTGGTTGGTGCTATGGTTAAAATCAGCAATACTTGCTGGCAAGTCCTGCATGATGAACAAGAACGCCTTGATCATGATCAGCGCATTGCCCAGCTAGAACTGGCAGCAGAGATCCCTCCAAGTCAAGCCCGCCAGATAGCAGCAGAAGTCATTCAAGAAGCCAAGCAGCAAGGTCAAGCGATTAGTCCAGAACGAGCTGAAGCCGTGCAAGATCTAATAGCTGCAATGCCTGCGCAAATCCGCCAACGTACCAAAGCTACATTAAACCAAGCCCGTCGTCAAGGTACTGCTTTAGTAACCGTTCTACCTGTGACCTCTCAATTTAATACTCATGATCGGGCAACGTTCTATTCCAGCCTGTTTCCACAACGCCGTCCTCAATTTCAACCTGGCGATGCCATTCCACATTATAATCCAGAGTGGCGTTTGGAGCATCTATTAGGTATTGGTGGTTTTGGTGAGGTCTGGTTGGCTAAACATAGATTGCTAGCTGATGAGCCACCCCAGGCGATTAAGTTTTATCAGGATGCTACCTATACGCAGATGCTAGAGCGTGAGGCTAAGAATCTGTATCGACTGCGTAAAGAATTACCAGCCGGGATGCCGCATATTGTATCGCTATTAGATATTCAGCTTTCCGAGACTCCATATTGGCTGGCCTTTGAATATATTGCAGGCGGTACGTTAGAGAGTAGGATGCGGCTAGGAGCTATGGATTGGCGGACCACCTGGCAGTTATTTGAACCCATTTTAATCGGCATGTCCCAGGTTCATGCTCTAAATATAGTACATCGAGACTTAAAGCCGGCAAATATTCTATTAACCGAAACAGGTGAGCCGCAGATTGCAGATTTTGGTATTGGTAAGATTGTAGCAGAGCATACGGCTTTGACGCAGCGTACTAGTAAAACCTTTACGACTTTGGGTTATGGTACACAGGGTTATATGTCTCCAGAACAGCAGGATGGTGAAGTGGCAGATGCTACCGATGATGTTTACGCACTAGGAGTAATCCTGTGGCAGTTATTGGCAGGTCGCTTAACGCCGTTGCGGTTTCCTAAAGAGATTATGTCGCTTCAGGCTCCAGATGTAGTCAAAGCTCTTATCAATGCTTGTGTATTTGAGCCACGTTTGGAGCGGCCTGCTAGTGCTGGGATGGTTTTGCAGCAGTTGTGTGCGGGTCTTAAAGTACGATCTCAAGCTAAATCAGCGTCTCAAGCTAAATCACCATCTCAAGATAAATCACCATCTAAAGTTGAACCTAAACCTCAAGTTAAACCACAATGGCAGCCTCAAGAGCAACAAAGCTTTCAAGAGCCAAGGCCATTTCAAAGTCAGCAGCAGTCTCAGGGGCAATCTCAAAATCAGCAACAGTCTCAGAGCCAGCAGCAGTCTCAGGGTCAACGCCAATCTCAACAACAACTTCAATCCAGTCCCAAAACTAAATCTTCTGGATTTGGTCTATATCTTATAGCTGGAGCTGTAGTGGGTATTATTTTGTTTGTAGTGGTGGGGTTGTTAAATAATAGGTCATCTGCTCCAGAACCAGAATATCAAGATACTTCAACAACACCTCAATCTATAGCTGTTAATATACCAAAGGCTAAACCATCACCAGGATTTGATTTTGAGCCTGAGATGGTGTCTATTCCAGCCGGTAAGTTTAAGATGGGGGATATTCAGGGCAGCGGGAGTTCTGATGAGAAGCCTGTGCATGAGGTCTCTGTTGCGGCTTTTTCTATCAGCAAGTATGAGATCACTGTGGGGCAGTTTAAGCGTTTTGTGCAGGATACCAATTATAAGGGTAGTGAGGTAAGTAAAGAATGGGGCTGTAAGGGTTTTATGCAGCCACAATTTACCCAAGCAGATAATCATCCTGTGGTCTGTGTAACTTGGCTTGATGCCATTGCCTATACCAAATGGCTCAGTCGGAAGACTGGTAAAAATTATCGCCTACCCACTGAAGCGGAGTGGGAATATGTGGCCCGTGCTGGTACTTCTACTAAATATTGGTGGGGCAATGATGTTGGTCGTAATAGAGCTAATTGTAGTAGCGATTGTGGTGATCAATATAAGTATACATCCCCTGTAGGTTCTTTTGCGGCTAATCCTTGGGGTCTTTATGATACCGCAGGCAACGCATGGGAATGGACTTGCTCAAAGTATACATCTTCTTATGATGGTTCTGAGATGAAGTGTTTACTTTCTGGCGCCTCGGCCCGCGTCTTTCGTGGTGGTTCCTGGAACAGCTACGCAGGCTCCGTTCGTGCTGCTGACCGGTTCAGGTTCGAGCCTGGTTCCCGGTACGACTACGTGGGCTTTCGCGCCTGTGAGGTCCAGGTAAAGTAAAAGTCAAGTCAGGTAATAGCAGCAACGAGCAAGCCGAGAAATTTTTTTAAGAGGCGAGTGGGCGAGCCTCAAAAAAAAATTTCAAGGCTTGTGAGTGCTGCTAATATAATAATATTTTCGGCATCCTTCATTACCATACAAAAGTAGTTTACACTTTTTGAATTGGGAATAGGATATTTCTACCAATATTAATAAAGAATGTTGAGAAGATAAAGGATCTATAAATTGTAAACTAAGAAATGAAGGATACCGTAAACACATCAATGCCATATTAACACAAAAATATTGTTGGGACTGATAAATGTCAACAGCATTCAAACAAGTTATTGAAAAAATCGGCAATCTTTCTGCACACGAAAAACCTCGTACGGCGGGAATGTAGGGCGGGAGAAGCAACGCGAATCCCGCCTTTTATTAAATATTCTATTTTAAAAAATGCCAAATTATGTCCGTGCTTTTGTGCCTGGTGGAACATTTTTCTTTACTGTTACGTTGCTAGAACGTCAACGCTGCTTGTTGACTCAATATATCAGCGATTTACGTGAGGTATTCGCCGATGTAATGCAACGTTATCCATTTACAATTGATGGAATGAAATCTTTAAAAGGCGGGATTCGCGTTGCTTCTCCCGCCCTACATTCCACCGTACGAGGTTTGACATCTAAAGACCACTTGAATATATATAGCAATTACGTTTCCCTAATCGCATGTACAACTCCGGCTAAATCGTACCCATGCACCAAATAGCAGAGTAGGTATTACTAATTTAAAGAATTCACTTATGTCTATATTACAAATCAATTTGCAGGAATTCGATACTCAACTTACACAAATTTTTGAACGTGTTTGTAAAAACCATGAAGTTATTTCTGTATATAAAGAACCCGAACAAGAAATTATCATGTTAGATGCAAAGGAATATAGTAGCTTATTGGAAACATTATATCTATTAAGCAATTCATATAATGCAGAGCGATTATGTCAAGGAATTTTACAACATGAACAAGGTCTAACGAGAGAAATAGATGTTAAAGCTTATTTGGACTGAAAATGCTTTAGAAGATCTGGATTGGTGGCAACATCACGATATTAAAACACTAAAAAGAATCATTCAATTGAGTCTTGCAATTTGTAAAAATCCTATACAAGGTATAGGAAAACCAGAACCATTAAAATTTAAATTCCAAGGATATTGGTCTAGGCGCATTGATCAAGAACATCGTATTATTTATGCTTTTGATGAAACTCAAGTAACCATCATCCAATGTAGATTTCATTATCAAAAATAGCTATAGCTTGTCAGCGCGTAGGATGGGTAAAGCGAAGCGAACCCCATCACTTTAAAGAGATTAATACCATGCAGAATACAATGAGCAGAAACGAAATATTTTATGGCATCAGAAATTTGAATGTCATTGAACGGCTTAATATCATTACAGATATCTGGGATGAGATAAAAGATTCACGAGAGTTGGAAATTACGTCCGAACATGACAAACAAATCCTTCTGAATAGACTTGCTAATTACAAAGCAGATCCTGATTCAGCTATTGATTGGGCAGAATTAAAAAAGGAAATCCAAGACAGATATGCTGAAAAAAGCCCGTAGAATGGGTAGAGCGAAGCGAAACCCATCATTTTTAAAGGTTAATATATTGATGGGTCTTCATTCGCTTCGCTCATTTCGTTCTACCCATCCTACGAACTCTTTAATATGAATAATAAAATTAAAGTATATCTCGATAACTGTTGTTTTAATAGACCGTATGATGATCAATCATCTCTATCTGTACGTTTAGAAACAGAAGCAACTCTACATATTCAGGAAATAATCAAATCTAACAACATCACATTAGGATGGTCTTATATTCTTGATTTTGAAAATAATGCTAATCCTTTTGAAGACAGGCGATCAGAGATCAAAAAATGGAAAAAATAGCAAATTCTTTTGCCAATGAATCAGAAGACATTATTGAAAAAATGGAAAAATTAATTCTTATTGGATTAAAGGCTCTTGATGCCTTACATATCTCATGTGCAATATATCTAAATTGCGACTATTTTGTAACTGTTGATAAAGGCATTATAAAGAAATCCCATGAAATATCTGAAATAAAAATAATTAATCCTATAAACTTAATACTTGAATTAGAACTATAGACATGAAAACTGATGTAGAAATTAAACTATCAGGATTGGCTCATTACACCAACATCTTGAAATGGTTGAGGTAGAAAAATTTATTGCTTTAATTCATAGAGAAAAATTTGATTATACAAAATGGCGACAAAATTTGTTTCACGGAATAAGTGGAAAAGATATAAGTAAAAAAGCTATGGAACTACAAAAATCTTAGGATTTGGGTAATTTCTCAATAAGCCAGGTAGGGTGGGCAAACGGCTGTATCTTTTGCCCACTCGAACCAAACAACAAAGATAAATTATTGAACAATTCCGCGTGGGCACGATGAGTCCGTACCCACCCTACCTGACTTTACACTAAAAAATGTGGTTGTGGCCCAAAGGTTAGTGATATGATATACTACATAGATATCAACAATCAAC